>JAGWKJ010000328.1 GCA_028865375.1 Hyphomicrobiales bacterium
GCGCTCGCCGCCTGCGTCATGCATCGGCCGCGGCTGCTCCTGCTCGACGAACCGACGGCGGGCGTCGATCCCAAGGCGCGTCGCGAGTTCTGGGACGAGATCCACCGCCTCGCCGGCGAGGGCATGACGGCGCTGGTCTCCACCCATTACATGGACGAGGCGGAACGCTGCCACCGCATCGCCTACATATCCGAGGGGCGGATGCTGGCGACCGGCACGGCGGAGGAGATCGTCCGCGCCTCCGGCCTGTCGACGTTCGTGCTGCGCGGCGGCGGCCCCGCCGCCGGGCTGGCGGACGAGGTGGCGCGGCTCGACGGCGTCGCGCAGGTGGCGCCGTTCGGCGCGTCTCTCCACGTCGTGGGCCCCGACCGCGAGCGCCTCGCGGCGTCCGTCGGCGCCTTCGCCGCCGCGCGCGGCCTCGCCTGCGAGCCGGGCGCGACGGGGCTCGAGGACGTGTTCATCCATTTCATGTCGAAGGACGCCGCGGGCGGCCGGCGGGCGGCGTGACGCGCGGTTTCCCGCTCCGCCTCGGCGCGATGATCGCCAAGGAATTCGTGCAGATGCGGCGCGACCGCGTCACGTTCGCGATGATGCTGGCCGTGCCGCTGCTGCAGCTGATGCTGTTCGGCTACGCCATCAATTCCGATCCCAAGCGCCTCGACGCCGCGCTGCTCGCGCTGGGCGACGACCATTACGCGCGCGCGGTCGTCACCGCGCTGGAGGTCAGCGGCTATTACCGCTTCGTCGCGCGGCCGCGCACGGACGCCGAGGCCGAAGGACTGGTCCAGTCGGGCGCGGTCGCCTTCCTCGTCGTGATCCCGAGCGACTTCGGCGCCCGGGTCGACCGCGGCGAGGCGCCGCCGATCCTCGTCGAGGCGGACGCCACGGATCCGTCGGCCTCCGGCGCGGCGATCGGCGCGCTGGGCGAAGTCGCGCAGCGCGCGCTGTCGCGCGAGCTCGGACGTCCGTTCGACCCCGCCGCGGCCGCGCCGCTGCAAGTCGTGGTGCACCGTCGTTACAACCCGGACGGCATATCCCAGTATTTCGTCGTGCCCGGCCTGCTCGGCGTCATCCTGCAGATGACGATGACCTTGGTGACCTCGATCGCGCTGACGCGCGAGGCCGAGCGCGGCACGATGGAGAACCTGCTCGCCATGCCCGCGACCGGGCTCGAGATCATGGCCGGCAAGGTGCTGCCCTATTTCGTCGTCGGCGCGGCGCAAGTGGCCGTGATCCTCGCCGCGGCGCGGCTCCTGTTCGACGTGCCCTTCGCCGGCGGGCTCGGCTTCCTGCTCGCCGGCGTCGCGGTCTTCGTGTTCGCGATGACGCTGCTCGGCTACGTCTTCTCGACGTTGGCGCGCTCGCAGATGCAGGCGATGCAGCTCGCCTTCTTTTTCCTGCTGCCCTCGATCCTGATGTCGGGCTTCATGTTCCCGTTCGGCGGCATGCCCGGATGGGCGCGCGCGATCGGCGAGGCGCTGCCGTTGACGCATTTCCTGCGCGTCGTGCGCGCGATCATGCTCAAGGGGGCGGATTTCTCGCAGATCGGGCGGGAGTTCGCGGTCCTGTGCCTGTTCGTGCCCGCGTTCGCCGTCCTCGCCCTGCTGCGGTTCCGGCGCACGCTGGACTGAGGCGCCGGCGCGCCCCCTTGCGCCGCCGGTCCGGCGGGGCCATGTGGACGCCACGCGGATGGACCGCGCGGGACCGATCCGATGCAAGAGACCCGCAGCCGCATGTTCGACGACTTCGGCCGCCTGATGAACGACGCCGCCGGCATCGCCAACGGCGCCAGACGCGAGGCGCAGACCTTCTTCCGCACGCAGGCCGAGCGCCTGCTGTCGCAGATGGATCTCGTCGCGCGCGAGGAATTCGAGGCGGTGCGCGACATGGCGATCAAGGCGCGCGACGAAAACGAGCGCCTCGAAAAGCGGATCGCCGACCTCGAAACGAAACTCGCGCCCAAGGGCTGAGGCCCCGCGAGGGACGCCGACGATTCTGTGGACGGCGCAAGCGCAAGCGCTGGACCCGATGCGTCGAATCCGCGAGACAGGCGGTGTCGACGCCCGCATGGCGGGGCCGACGCGTCAGTGTCGGACCGCCGCCCGCAGCGGCGCCACAATTGGGCCGCGCGCCGCGCTGATACGGGGCCGCGCGCGAAGCAGGCCTCCATGACCCCCATCGAACGCGAAGCGCAGGTCCACGAACATCCGCTCGACGCCGTCGAGCGCTGTGCCGCGGCCAATTTCTGGCAATTCGAGCGCAACAACGACGACGAAGTGTCGATCGACATCTCGGGTCGCTGGAGCCGCTACGAAGTGGCGCTCACTTGGCTCGACGAGCCGCAGGCCGTGCACGTCGGCTGCGCCTTCGACTTCAAGGTTGCGCCGCGCCGGCGCGCGCAGGTCGCGGAGCTGATCCGCCTCGTCAACGCGCGGCTGTGGATCGGCCATTTCGACCTCTGGGAGGACGAAGGCGTCGTCATGTATCGCAACTCGCTGCTGCTGCCGGGCGCGGCTTCGCCGACGGCGGAGGTCGTGAATGCGGCGGTCGAGGCCGCGGTCTCCGCCTGCGAACGACATTACCAAGCCTTCCAATTCGTCACCTGGTCCGGCAAG
>JAGWKJ010000329.1 GCA_028865375.1 Hyphomicrobiales bacterium
ACAGGTGGCGGCAGCCTCCGCGCAGACCCTTGCGGTGGCCCCGACCGCTCCGAGCAAGGCGGACCCGACCAAGCCGGGCGCACCAGTCGACCCGACCGCCGCGACGACGAACCTGTCGCAGGCCGACAGCGCGCTCGCCCAAGCCGCGCCGACTGCGGGCTTCGAGAGCGCGGGCATCGGCGCGACGGCGCAGAACGGCGCCAGCTTGGTGTCGGCCGGCCAGGGCGCCTATGTCGAAATCGTCGGCGCGGACGGCGTCAAGCGGAAGGTGCGCGTAGTCGGGCCCTGACGCGCTCGCGTCCGAGCAACGGCAACAGCGGCGCGAGTTCCGGCCCCGTCTCGCGACCTGTCAGCGCAAGACGCAGCGGGTGAAACAGGTCGCGGCCCTTGCGGCCGGTCGACGACTTCAGCGCCGCGGTCCATTCGCCGAAGGTCGAAGCCGACCACGGTTCGGACGGCAGCGCGTCGGCCGCCGCGGCGGCGAAGGCCGCGTCCTCGATCACCGGCGGCTCGCCCGCGCCTTGCACCAGCGACCACCAGCCGGCGGCTTCCGCGAAGGTCGCGAGATTGCCGCGCACCGCGAGCCAGAAGGCTTCGGCGCGCGGGCCCTCGATCCCGACGGCCGCCAAGCGTCCCGCCATCGCCGCATAAGGCGTGGCATGCAGCGTGCGCGCGGACAGCGCGGCAAGGTCGCGCAGATCGAACTTGGCGGCGGAGCGCGAGGTTTTCGACAGGTCGAACAGGCCGGCGAGTTCGTCGAGCGAGCCGACCGGGCGCACCGCTTCCGACGTGCCCGTCAGCGTCGCCATGGCGGCGACCGCGAGCGGTTCGATGCCTTCGTCGCGCAGGCTCGCCAGCGACAAGGCGCCGGTGCGTTTCGACAGCCCCTCTCCAGAGGCGTCGGCGAGCAGGTTGTGATGCGCGAACGCGGGCGGCGCGGCGCCGAGCGCCTCGAAGATCTGGATCTGCACCGCGGTGTTGGCGACGTGGTCCTCGCCGCGGATGACGTGCGTGATCGCCATATCCGCGTCGTCGACGACGGAGGGCAGCGTGTAGAGCCACTCGCCGTCTTCGCGCGCCAGGATCGGGTCGGACAGCGACGCGCAATCGATCTCGCAATGGCCGCGCACGAGGTCGTGCCATGTCACGCGGCGGTCCTCGAGCTTGAAACGCCAGTGCGGCCTGCGTCCGTCCGCTTCGAGCGCCGCGCGTTCGGCGTCCGTGAGCCGCAGCGCGGCGCGGTCGTAGAGCGGGGGCAGTCCGCGCGCCTGGCGCAGCTTGCGGCGCCGTTCGAGCTCGGCCTGCGTCTCGTAGGCGGGATAGAGCCTGCCCGCCGCGCGCAGCCGGTCCGCGGCCGACGCATAGAGCGCGAAGCGGTCGCGCTGGCGAAACGCGTCGCCCGGCGCCGGCGCGATCCCGAGCCATTCCAGATCCGCTTGGATTCCAAGCCTATAGTCCTCGCGCGAACGCGCCAGATCCGTGTCGTCGAAACGAAGGACGAACCGACCGCCGTTCTTGCGGGCGAACAGCCAATTGAACATGGCGGTCCGGGCGTTGCCGATGTGGATGCGCCCGGTGGGCGACGGGGCGAAACGGACGATGGGCGTAGCGGTCATGTCCCGTCATAGTTTCGTCGCCAAACGCGCGCAACGACGCTTTGTAGCGCCGGGGAATCGGCGCTATAGGGAACCCAGAGAGGGGATCGCATGCCGTTCGCCGACGCGGCCTTCGTGGTCGCCGCGACCTTCACCCTGCTCCACTTGATGAGCGTGGCGCTCGCCGCGCCCAAGTGTCGGAAGCGCGACGTGCCCGCGCGCACGCCCTCGCCCGCGCCCTTCGTGAGCGTCGTGCAGCCGGTCTGCGGCATCGAGAACTATTCGCGCGAAACGATCGCCGCCGCCTTCGACCTCGACTATCCCGCCTTCGAGCTCGTCTATTGCGTCGCGCGCGGCGACGACCCCGTGGCGACGCTGGTCCGCGAGGCGATGACGAAGCGGCCGGACGTGAGCGCCCGCCTGCTGGTGGGCGACGAACGGCCGACCGGCAACCCGAAGCTCAACAACGTCGTCAAGGGCTGGCACGCCGCGAAGGGCCAATTCGTCGCCATGATCGACAGCAACCTGCTGATGCCCCGCGACATCGTGCAGCGGCTTCTCGAAGCCTTCGAGCCGGGCGTCGGCCTCGTCTCGACCGCGCCCGTGGGCGAGCGGCCCCGCTCGCTCGGCGCAGAACTCGAATGCGCGTTCCTGAACACGCACCAGGCGCGTTGGCAGTTCGCGGGCGACGCGACGCGCAACGGCTTCGCGCAGGGCAAGGCGCTTTTCTGCCGCAAGGACTTCCTCGATTCGAACGGCGGCATCTTGGCGCTGGGCGACGAAGCGGCGGAAGACGCGGCCTCGACCAAGGTCGTGCGCGCGGCGGGCCTGCGCGTGACGCTGGTCGACGGGCCGTTCGCCCAGCCGCTCGGCGTGCGCGCGGTGCGCGCGGTGGTCGACCGCCAGCGCCGCTGGTCGCGGCTGCGCCGCGCGACGTTCCCGGCGACCTACGCGCCCGAAGTGCTGTGCGGCATCGTCCCCCCGCTCGCCGCCTGCGTCGCGGGCGCGCTGATGTC
>JAGWKJ010000330.1 GCA_028865375.1 Hyphomicrobiales bacterium
TGTTCCGCCCCAAGATGCAGGACGCCCAGAGTCTCGGGCCGGGCGAGGTCGGCTTCATCACCGCCCAGATCAAGCAGGTCGCCGACACGCGCGTGGGCGACACGATCACCGACGACAAGCGCCCGACCGCCGAGGCCATGGCCGGCTTCAAGCCCGCGCAACCGGTGGTGTTCTGCGGCCTCTACCCGGTCGACGCCGCGGACTTCGAGGAATTGCGCGCCGCGATGGGCAAGCAGCGCCTCAACGACGCCAGCTTCTCCTTCGAGATGGAGACGTCGGCGGCGCTCGGCTTCGGCTTCCGCTGCGGCTTCCTCGGCCTGCTGCACCTCGAAATCATCCAGGAACGGCTGGAGCGCGAATTCAACCTCGACCTCATCGCCACCGCGCCTTCGGTGATCTACGAGATCGCGACCACCGACGGGCAGACGCTGGAACTGCACAATCCCGTCGACATGCCCGAGGTGACGCGCATCAAGGAGATCCGCGAGCCGTGGATCCGCGCGACGATCCTGACGCCCGACGACTATCTCGGCGCCATCCTCAAGCTGTGCCAGGACAGGCGTGGCGTGCAGTCCGACCTGTCCTATGTCGGCAAGCGCGCGATGCTCGTCTACGAGTTGCCGCTCAACGAGGTGGTGTTCGACTTCTACGACCGTCTGAAGTCGGTCTCGAAGGGCTACGCCTCGTTCGACTACCAGATCGTCGATTACAGGCCGGGCGACCTCGTGAAGATGTCGATCCTCGTCAATTCCGAACCGGTGGACGCGCTCGCCATGCTGGTGCACCGCGAGCGCGCGGAAAGCCGCGGGCGCGGCATGGTGGAGAAGCTCAAGGAGCTGATCCCTCCGCACATGTTCCAGATTCCCGTCCAGGCCTCGCTCGGCGGAAAGATCATCGCGCGCGAGACGATCCGCGCGCTGCGCAAGGACGTGACGGCGAAGTGCTATGGCGGCGACGCCACCCGCAAGCGCAAGCTGTTGGAGAAGCAGAAGGCCGGCAAGAAGAAGATGCGGCAGTTCGGCAAGGTCGATATCCCGCAGGAGGCCTTCATCGCGGCGCTGAAGATCGACGCGTGAGGGGGGGGGGGCGTCACGGCGTCCAAATCTCCAAGCGGCCCGCGGCGGCGGCGGCGAGGCGCTTGTCGCAGGTCAGGAGAGTGGCGTCGATCGCTTCGGCGAGCGCGACGTAGATCGCGTCGTATGCGGACAGGTTCGCGCGCATGCTCCAAGCGCGCGCCAACAGGTCCGTGTGTTCGTGGCGCCTCAGCGGAAGCTCCGCGAAATCGTCGAGCGCCTCTCGCGCCCGGCCGGCGTCCATCTCGCCACGCATCGCCCGACGCCGCAGGACGTGCGCGACTTCGACGTCGATCAGGTGCGGCGCGTGCAACGACGACGCAGCGCCGAGGATCATTCGTTCCACGGTCTCGCCGCCGCGCGTGCGCAGGAGCCATTCCAGCGCGGCGGAGGCGTCGATGACGATCAATCGCGGTCGCGGCCGGCGCGCACGTCGTCGGCCAGCGAGCCGGACAGCTCGACCCGCGTCCGCCTCCGAAGTCGCTCGACCATTTCTTCAAGGGTGGGACGCGCGGCCGCCTCCCGACATTGCGCAAGCAAGTAGTCGGACAGGCTCATCCCGGCCGTCGCCGCGCGCGCCTTCAACTTGCGATGGAGCGAATCCGGCATGTTGCGGATTTGGACCATGGTCGCCATGCGATTTTCATATTCGCATGCGCAACGCATGTCAATCAATTGGCCGAACTGCGCACCCCTCAAGAATGGATCGCGCGCTTGTCGACCGCGAGCGCGGCTTCCTTCACCGCCTCCGACATCGTGGGGTGCGCGTGGCAGGTGCGCGCCAGGTCCTCGGCCGAGCCGCCGAATTCCATCAGCACGGCGGCCTCGTGGATCATCTCGCCGGCGTCGGCGCCGAGGATGTGCACGCCCAGCACGCGGTCGGTCGCGGCATCCGCCAGCACCTTCACGAAACCCGGCGTGGCGCGATTGGCGCGCGCGCGGCCGTTGGCGAGGAACGGGAACTTGCCGACGCGATAGGCGATCCCGTCCGCCTTCAGCTCCTCCTCGGAGCGGCCGACCGAGGCGACCTCGGGCGAGGTGTAGACCACGGCGGGTATGACCCCGTAGTTCACGTGCCCCGCCTTGCCCGCGATCAGCTCGGCGCAGGCGACGCCTTCGTCTTCCGCCTTGTGCGCCAACATGGCGCCGGCCACGACGTCGCCGATCGCGTAGATTCCCGGCGCCGACGTGCGGAAGGCGCCGTCTATCGCGACGCGGCCGCGCGCGTCGAGCTTCACGCCGGCCTCCGCGAGGCCGAGGCCTTCGACGTAGGGACGCCGGCCCACGGCCACCAGCACCGCGTCCGCCGCGATCTCGCGCGAATCGCCGCCCGCGGCCGCTTCGTGGCGCAGCAGCGCGCCCTTCGGTCCCTTGACGACTCCGGTGACCTTGCGGCCGAGGTGGAACGCGACCCCCTGCTTCTCCAGCATGCGCCTGAATTGCTCGGCGACCTCGCCGTCCATGCCGGGCAGGATGCGGTCGAGATATTCGACCACCTCGACCTCGGCGCCGAGCCGGCGCCAGACCGAGCCGAGTT
>JAGWKJ010000038.1 GCA_028865375.1 Hyphomicrobiales bacterium
GCGCGGGCGACGGAAGTGCCGGGGCGGAAGCGGCCGCCGGCGCCGGTACCGTGCCGGCGTCTTGCGCCGCCGAAGCGCGCAAGTCGACCGCCGCGTCGGCCGGCGCGGGAACGGCGGGCGCCGCAGCGTCTGGCGCCGTCGGCGCGGCGGGCGGCGCGATCAGCGAGCCGTCGGGCCTGACGGAAACGGTCTGGACCGTCTGGGTCGCCGGAAACATGGCGTCGGCGGCGGCTTGCGAGGGCACTTCGCCCCCGGTGATGCTCTTGGCGAGCGCCCCCAAGTCGACGGGTTGCTCGACGTCCTTGGCGAGCTTGGCGGCCGCCGCCGTCTTGGCGGTCGGAGTCGCCGGCGCGGTGACCGAAGGCCCGGCACCGTCGTCAAGCGACGGCGCCGCCTTGGGCGGCGGCACCCGCACGGGCGTGGAATCGGCGGCGATGAACGGCGCCGTCTTGGGCCACGGCGACAATGACGTGAACTTCAGGCCGGCCGCGCCGACGATCCCGACCAATCCGACGATCGCCAGAGCCGCCAATCTCCGCCCGAGGCGCGCGGGCGCCCGGCGGGCCGGCGTCGCGCCATCGAAACGAACCTCGTCCTCGGGCGAAGCGTCACGATTTCCTTGCGGCATCGAGGGCTCGTCGAACGCCGAGGAACCATGCCCGTCGTCCGCATCGGCCCAACGCGCTTCCGCCGTCGGCGGCTCGGCGGCGCGCGGCGTCGGCGCGCTCTTTCGAGCGGGCACTGCAGAGGCCGGCGGCGGCCCGGGCGGCGCTTCCAACAGGTCGGCGAACGGATCGTCTTCGCCGATCAGGCGGGCGAGCTCGGCCAGCGGATCGTCCTTGGCGCCCGCGCCCCGACCGGCGCCGCCGGACGCGCGCAAGCGGCGTTCGAAGTCTTCAAGGTCGAGTGCCATCTTTCACCATCGATCAGCGGCGGCCCGGCCGCTTCGGGAGCCAAAGGCCGGTTGATTCGCCCCGAGCCGCCCTGCGGCGACATCATCGCATTTCGAGCGGCGCGGCAACGCCCAACACGCCCAGCGCGCGCGAGACCACGGTCGCAACGCCCGCCACCAGCGCCGCGCGGGCGCGGGTCAGCCCCTCGTCGCCGGCCATAACGAACCGGAATTGCGGCTGATCTTTGCCCGCGTTCCAATGGGCGTGGAAGGCGGTGGCGAGCTCGATGGCGTAGAACGCGATCCGGTGCGGCTCGTTGGCGGCGGCCGCCGCCTCGACTTGGCGCGGAAACTGGGCGATCAGCGCCAGCAGCGCCCGTTCGCCGGCCGCCTCCAGCCGGGCGAGGTCGGCGGACGCCAGCGCCTCGGGCGCCGTGTCGAGGGCGGGAAAGGCCTCCCGCGCTTGGCGAAGGGCGCTGTGGCAACGGGCGTGGGCGTATTGGACGTAGAAGACCGGGTTGTCCTTCGACTGCTCGATCACCTTGTCGAGGTCGAAATCGAGCGGCGCGTCGTTGCGGCGCGTCAGCAGCATGAACCGCACGGCGTCGGGCCCGACCTCGTCGACCACCTCGGCCAGCGTCACGAACTCGCCCGCGCGCTTGGACATCTTCACCGGCTCGCCGGCGCGCATGAGGCGCACGAGCTGGCAGAACTTCACGTCGAAGGCGACGCGCCCCCCCGACAGCGCCTTGACCGACGCGCCGATGCGCTTGGCATAGCCGCCGTGGTCGGCGCCCAGCACGTCGACCAGCCGGTCGAAGCCGCGCGCCACCTTGTCGGCGTGGTAGGCGATGTCGGAGGCGAAATAGGTGAACGACCCGTCCGATTTCAACAGCGGACGGTCGACGTCGTCGCCGTAGAGGGTCGAGCGGAACAACGTCTGCTCGCGGTCCTCCCAATCCTCCTGCGGCTGGCCCTTGGGCGGCGGCAGGCGCCCGACATGGACGAGGTCGTGCGCGCGCAACGTCTCGATGCAGGCCAGCACCGCGTTGGCGCCCCCGTCGGCCGCCTGCGCGTGGAGCGACCGCTCGGAGAAAAACACGTCGTGGACGATGCCCAGTCGCGCGAGGTCGGCGCGGATCGCGTCGAGCATCGCCTCGATGGCGAAATCCCGCACGACCGCGTGGCGTTCGGTCTCCGGCATGTCGAGCAGCGCGCGGCCGAACTTCGCCGCGAGGCCGGCGCCGACCGGTTTCAGGTAGTCGCCGGGATAAAGGCCTTCGGGGATGGCGCCGATCGTCTCGCCCAGCGCCTCGCGATAACGCAGGAACGCCGAGCGGGCGAGCGCGTCGACCTGCGCGCCGGCGTCGTTGACGTAGAATTCCTTCGTCACTTCGTCGCCCGCCAGCGCGAGCAGCCGCGCCAGCGCGTCGCCATAGGCCGCGCCGCGCGCGTGGCCGATGTGCAGCGGCCCGGTCGGATTGGCCGAGACATATTCGACGTCGACCCGGCGACCGGTCCGCGCGCCGGCGCCGAAGCGCGCGGGATCGGACAGCGCGGCCTTCAGCGCCGCCTCGAAGACCGTCGGCGCGAGCCGCAGGTTGATGAAGCCAGGCCCGGCGATCTCGGCGCTTGCCACGCCCGGCGCCGCGGCGAGCCTGTCCGCCAGCGCTTCGGCGAGCTTGCGCGGCGCTCCGAACGTCGTCTTGGCTTCCGGCGCATAGACCATCGCGGCGTTGGTCGAGACGTCGCCATGGGCGGGATCGCGCGGCGGCTCGACCGAGAAACGGCCGAGGTCGAGATCCTTGGGCAGGCGACCTTCCGCGGCGAGGGATTGCAGGGCCTCGCGCACGCGCGCGGCGATGTCGGCGAACGGGTTCATGGAGCCGTGGGGTCGGAGGAAAACGTCGCCCGGCGGGTAGCCGATGGGGGCCGGGGCGTCAAAGACGGCGCTCCGGCGCGTCGGCACGCAAACATGGCCATGCTCCGTCGCTTGCGGCGTGCGCCCGGTCATCGTATCCGGTCGGATACAAAGGATGCGCGATGTTCTCGGACGACGATTGGTCGGCGATCCGCCTCAGCCTGCTGGTCGCCTCGATCGCTGCGCTGTGCGTGATGCCGTTCGCGGTCGCGGCCGCCGCGTTGCTGGCGCGCCGACGCTTCCCCGGCAAGGGCCTGTTCGACGCGCTGGTCCATCTGCCGCTCGTGCTGCCACCCGTCGTCACCGGCTGGCTGCTGCTGATCCTGTTGGGCCGCAACGGCGCCTTTGGGCGGCCGCTGGCGCGCTGCTGCGGCATCGTGTTCGCCTTCCATTGGACGGGCGCGGCGCTCGCCGCGGCCGTGATGGCGTTTCCGCTCGCGGTGCGGGCGGTCCGGCTGTCGCTGGAGGCCGTCGATCCCAGGCTCGAAGCCGCCGCCCGCAGCCTCGGGGCGCCGCCGCTCTGGGCGTTCGCCACGGTGACGCTGCCGCTGGCGGCGTCCGGCCTGCTGGCGGGACTGGTGATCGCCTTTGCCAAGGCGATCGGCGAATTCGGCGCCACCATCACGTTCGTGGCCAACATCCCGGGCCGCACCCGCACCATCGCCAGCGCGATCTATACCCACACGCAGGCGCCGGGCGGCGACGCGGCGGCTTGGCGGCTGACGTGGGTCAGCGTCGCCATCGCTGTGGCCGCGCTGGCGGGCTCCGAAGCGCTGGCGCGCCGGGTCGGGCGACGCGGGTGATCGCGTTCGACCTTTCGATCCGCAAGGGCGATTTCGCGCTCGTCGCCAGGGCTCGCGCGCTCGGGCCGGCGTTGGCGGTCTGCGGCCCCTCGGGCGCCGGCAAGACCTCGCTGCTCGACGCGATCGCCGGCCTCGATCCGGCCGCGCGCGGGCGCGTCGAGGTCGACGGCGTGGTCCTTCAGGACGACGAGGCGGGCGTGAACCTGCCCGCGCACCGGCGCCGAATCGGCTACGTTTTTCAAGACGCGAGATTGTTCCCCCATCTGGGGGTCGCCGGCAATCTGCGCTACGGCGCGCGCTTCGCGCCGGCGGGCGAGGAGCCGACGCTCGATTTCGTCGTCGACCTGCTGGGTCTTCGGCCCCTGCTGGCGCGCCGAACGCGCGATCTCTCCGGCGGCGAACGCCAGCGCGTGGCCATCGGCCGCGCGCTGATGACAGCGCCGCGCCTGCTGCTGCTCGACGAGGCGCTCGCCGCGCAGGACGACGGACGCCGGCGCGACATCCTCGCCCACGTGGCGACGCTGCGCGACGCCCTGCGGCGGCCGATCGTGTTCGTGAGCCACCGCGCCGAGGACGTGCGCGCGGTCGCCACCGACGTCGCGACCGTCGTCGAGGGCCGGCTCGACGGCGCGACCTCCGTTCAGCCGTCCTGAGGCGCCGCGAGCGTGCGGGCGAGTGCGGCCATCCGTTCCGCGCAGGGCGCCGCCGCGTCGGCCTCCATGCCGCGGTAATCGGCGACCAGCCGCGCGCCGAACGGCGTCAGCGTCGCGCGCACGCCCCGCCCGCCGGGATGCGCCTCGACGAGCTTGCGGCCGAACATCCGGTTCAACTCGTCGATCAGAAGCCAGGCCCGGCGGTAACTCATGCCGACCGCGCGCGCGGCCGCCGAGATCGAACCGGCCGCCGCGACCTCTTCGAGCAGGCGCACCTTGCCGTGGCCGACGTAGCGGCCTTCGCCGAAGTCGAGGCGCAGCGTCACGCGGGGCGCGGCGTCGGCCTTCATCGCGCGTCGCTCACGGCGCAGGACCGCCGGCGAGCAGGATCGCGCCGACGACGGCGTCATGGGCAGGCGCGACGAGGCGCAGGGCGAGGTCCGCGGCCAGGCGGCGCCGCAGCGGTTCCGCGACGCCTCCGGCGAACGCGATCCGCGCGACGCCGCGGGCTTCCAGCGCGGCGACGTAGACCGCGACCTCGCGTGCCGCACGCCCGAGGATGTCGAGCGCCACTTCGTCGCCCGCGTCGGCGGCGGCGAACGCCTTGGGCGCGAAGCGGCCGAAGTCGCCGGGCGAGGCGTCGCGCGCGAAGGCGACGGCGCGCGCGGGCTCGCCGAGGAACGGCGCCAGCGCGTCGCGCGTCAACGCGCTCGCCGGGCCGAGGCCGTCGCGCGCGCGCAAGGCCGCGCGCAAAATCTCGCGGCCGATCCAGGCGCCCGATGCGTCGTCGCCCAGATCGAGGCCGCGGCCGCCGATCTCGAACGTCGCCCCCCCGACGCGCCCCAGCGCAACCGCCCCGGTGCCGAAGATCAGGATGCCGCCGTCCCCGCCGCCGTGCGCGCCCAGCAGCGCCGCCACGCCGTCGCCGGCGACTTCGACCCGCCCGAAGCCGAGAAACGCGCGCGCCACCGCTCCCGCGTCGCCGCGGCCGACGAGGCCGGCGACGCCCAACCCCAGCGCGACCCCGCCCCGCGCCGCCGCGCCGATCCCCGCCCGCTCCAGGGTCGCGTCGACGAGGCCGCGCAGGTTGGCGAACGCGCCGTCGCGATCGAGGTGGAGGTTTGCGGGACCCGCGTCGGCCTCCGCCAACGCGCGGCCGGCGGCGTCGACCGCGCGGGCGCGCGAGCGCGTGGCGCCGGCGTCGACGCCAAGGAACACGGTCGGCTCAGGCATGGACGCGCTCCGCGTTGACGACGGTCTTTCCGCGCGTCTTCAGGTCCTTGATGACGTCGTTGAGGTGCTGGAGGTCCTGCACTTCGACGTCTATCACGAGGTCTCGCAGGTCGGCCGCGCCGCCGGTGAAGCGCAGCTTGTCGATGTTGGCGCCGCGCTCGCCGATCGCGCCGGCCACGATGCCCAGCGCGCCCGGCTCGTTGGCGATCGTCACCGCGACGCGGGCGGGAAACAATTCGCGGCGGTCGGGGTCGACGTCCCAGCGCACGTCGAGCCAGCGCTCCGGCGCGTCGTCGAATTTCGACAGCGCCGGCGACTGGATCGGATAGATCGTTATGCCTTCGCCCGGCGTCAGGATGCCCACGATGCGGTCGCCTGGCAGCGCGCCGCCGTCGGGCGCGAAGCGCACCGGCAAGTCGCCCTGCAAGCCGCGGATCGGGATCGCCGAGGCCTCTTCCGACGCCTCGGGCGCCTCCCGGCCCGGGCGACGGAACACCAGATTGGCGGCGCGCCGGACGCCGAACCAGCCGGCCTCCTTGGCGTCGGGCCGCGCGCCGGTGCGCCCGGCCTCGGTGTAGGATGGATGCAGCGCGCGCACGACGTCGACAGGCTTCAGCTCGGCGCGGCCCACCGCCACGAACACGTCGTCGAGCGAAGGCCGCGCCAGCCGCGACAGCACGCCCTTGAGCCGGTCCTCGGTCCACGTCTTGCCGGCGCGGCGGAACGCGAGGTCGACCATGCCGCGGCCGAGGCCGGAGAACTGCTCGCGCGCCGCCGAGCGCGTCGCGCGGCGGATGGCCGCCTTGGCCTTGCCGGTCGCCACGGCCTCCTCCCACGCCGGCGGGGGCGCGGTCGGCGCGTCGGCGACCGCGATCTCGACCTCGTCGCCGTTCTGCAGCTTGGCCAGCAGCGGCGCGATGCGGCCGTTGACCTTGGCGCCCTGCGCGCGCGCGCCGACGTCGGAATGCAGCGCATAGGCGAAGTCGATCGGCGTCGCGCCGCGCGGCAGCGCGATCAGCCGGCCTTTGGGCGTGAAGCAGAACACCTGGTCGTGGAACAGCTCCATCTTGGTGTGTTCGAGGAACTCCTCGGGGCTCGCGCCCTCGTTGAGCATCGCGATGGTTCGCCGCAGCCAGGCATAGGCGCCGGTCTCGTCGGCGGCGCCGCCGTCCTTGTAGAGCGCGTGCGCCGCGATGCCGTATTCGTCGATCTCGTGCATCCGGCGGGTGCGGATCTGGAGCTCGACGCGGCGGTTGCCGGGCAGCACGACGGTCGAGTGCAGCGAACGATAGCCGTTCTGCTTGGGCGTCGAGACGTAGTCCTTGAACCGCCCCATCACGCAGGGCCAGGCGACGTGGGCCGCGCCCAGAGCCCGATAGCAATCGTCCACCGTGCCCACGAGGACGCGGAAGCCGTAGATGTCCGAAAGCTTCTCCAGCGAGAGCGTCTTGCGGTCCATCTTGCGCCAGATCGAATAAGGCTGCTTCTGCCGGCCGTGGACGTCGCCTTCGACGCCGGCCGCGCGCATCGTCTCGCGCACCTCGCCCACGATCCGCTCGACCTGCGCCGCCCCGCCCTGCTTCATCTCGGCCAGCCGCGCCAGGATCATGGCGTGCGCCTCGGGCTGGAGGTGGCGGAACGCGAGGTCCTCGAGCTCGTCGCGCATCCCCTGCATGCCCATCCGGCCGGCCAGCGGCGCGTAGATGTCGAGCGTCTCCTGCGCGATCCGCGCCCGCTTGGTCGGCGGCACGAAATGCAGCGTGCGCATGTTGTGCAGGCGGTCGGCGAGCTTGACGAGCAGGACGCGGACGTCCTCGGCGACGGCGAGCAGGAGCTTCCGGAAGTTCTCGCCCTGCTCCGCCCGCTTCGACACCAGGTCGAGCCGGCGCAGCTTGGTCAGTCCCTCGACGAGCCGGCCGATCTCGGGCCCGAACAGCCGGTCGATCTCCTCGCGCGTGGCCGCGGTGTCCTCGATCACGTCGTGCAGCACCGCGGCGGCGATGGTGGCGTCGTCGAGCTTGAGGTCGGTCAGGATGGCGGCGACTTCGAGCGGATGCGTGAAATACGGGTCGCCGGAGGCGCGGGTCTGCGCGCCATGCGCCTTCATGGCGTAGACATAGGCGCGATTCAGCAGGTCCTCGTCGGCGCCGGGGTTGTAGCGCTGGACCCGCTCGATCAACTGGTGCTGGCGCATCATCCGCGCTTGGTTCCCCTTCGCGGGGGCGCCGCATTGGCGCCCCATCCCGCTTGCTCTATGCCGCCAACGCCATATCGCGACGCAATATCGAGACCGCGGGCCGCCGACGCAAGCGCCGACCCGCATGGGAGCCAAATCCGTGCCGACGACGATCTCCCCGCCGCTGCGCAGCCGCTTCGCCCGCGTTCCCGACGGTTTGGCGCTGCACGCGCTCGATTGGGGGCCCGAAAGCCCCGAGGCCGTGGTGTGCCTCGCCGGCATTTCCCGCAACGCTCTCGATTTCCTCGCGCTGGCCGAGGCCCTGGCGGCCGACGGCCGTCGCGTGTTCGCGCCGGATTATCGCGGCCGCGGCGAATCGGACTGGGACGGCGAGCGCCGTTATGCGATCCCCGTCGAAGTCGCCGACGTCGTCGCGCAGCTCGACGAGGCCGGCATCCGCCGGGCCGTGCTCGTGGGCACGTCGCGCGGCGGGCTCAATGCCATGGTCTTGGCGCCGACGCGGCGGGATCTCGTGGCGGGAATCGTCCTCAACGACATCGGGCCGGTGATCGACAATTCTGGATTGGTGCGGATATCCCGCAACCTCGGCTCGCAGGCCGCGCCCGCCGATTACGCCGCCGCCGCCGCGGCCATCAAGGCCAGCCAGGCGGCGCAGTTTCCCGCGCTCGGCGATCCCGATTGGGACGCCTGGGCGCGGTTCGTGTTCCGCCAGACCGACGCCGGCCTCGCCCGGCGCTACGATCCGGCGGTGACGCGGCTGTTCGACGGCGTGGCGGCCGGCCAACCCTCGCCCGAGAACTGGCCGAGCTTCGATGCGCTCGATGGCATCCCGCTGATGTCGATTCGCGGCTCCACCAGCGACCTGTTCTCGGCCGCCACGCAGGCCGAGATGGCCCGCCGGCGACCGGACATGGACGTCCTCGTCGTGCCCGGCCAAGGCCACGCGCCGCTGTTGCGCGACGTCCCGACCGTCGCGGCGATCCGCGCTTTCGTCGATCGCCATTTGTCCGCGCCCCGATGACAGACCGCCGGGCCCTCCTGAAGTCGCTCGCCGCCGCGCCGGCGCTCGCCCTCGCCGGCGCGGCCGCCGCCGCGCCGTTCGCGCGCGCCGACGTGTCGGCGCTCGCCAAGGCGCTCGCCGCCAAGCCCTATGTCGCGCCCGACGCGTCGTTGCCCAAGCCGTTCGCCAATCTCGACGCCAATTCCTATGGCGCGATCCGGGCCAGGCCGGAGGCCGCGCCGTGGCGCGACGCCGATCTCGGCTTCGCGCTGGTGCCCCTGCATCGCGGCTTCCTCTATGCCGCGCCGGTCGACTTGTGGATCGTCGAGGACGGCGCCGCCCGCAAGCTCGCCTATGACGTCGCCTCGTTCGATTTCGGCGGCGCGGCGGCCCCCAAAGGCGTCGGCGACATCGGCTTTTCCGGATTCGCCGTCGACGTCGGGCGCCTCGGCGCTTGGGCGGAGATGGCGAAGTTCCAGGGCGGCGACGCGTTCCGGGCGATCGCGCGAGGGCAGGCTTATGGCGCGTCCGCGCGCGCCTACACCCTGCGGACGGCCGATCCGCGGGGCGAAGAATTCCCGCTCTTCAAGGCGTTCTGGATCGAGAAGCCGTCGCCCGTCGGCGAGGCTTTGGTCGTCCATGCGATCGCCGATTCGCCGGCCGCGGCGGCCGCCTGCCGCTTCACGCTCCGGCCCGGCGAGGCGACGCTGCTCGACGCGGAGATCGAATTGCACGCCCGCCGTCCGCTCGACGCGCTCGGTCTGGGCGCGATGGCCGGCAATCATCTGTTCGGCGCGATCGACCGCGACACGGGCGGCGACGTCCGGCCGGCCGTGCATTCGGTCGACGGGCTGCAAATCCGGCTGGCGGACGGCTCCTGGATTTGGCGCCCCGTCGCCGACCGGAAGTCGGTGCAGGTGTCGTCGTTCGCCGCGCCGGGACCGCGCGGCTTCGGGCTGTTGCAGCGCGACCGGACTTTCGCCGACTACCAGGACGATTCCCAGCATTGGGAACGCCGCCCATCGCTGTGGATCGAACCGATCGGGACGTGGGGCGACGGCGCGGTCGAGATCGTGGAAATCCCCTCGCGCTCGGAGGTCAACGAGAACGTCGTGGCGTTCTGGCGCCCGAAGGCGTCCGTGGCCCCGGGCGCGCCGGCATCCTTCGCGTGGCGGCAGTTCTGGTGCTGGACGCCGCCCACCAAGTCGCCGCTCGCGCGGGCGGCGCTGTCGCGTTCGGGGGCGCTGGGCGGCAAGCGTCGCTTCATCGTCGCCTTCGAGGGCGACGCGTTCGCCGACGCGCAGGAAGGCGCGGGCGCCTTCGCGCCCGACCTCTCGGCCGCGCCCGGTCGCGCGACGACGGTGGGCGTCTATCTCGACCGCCTTTCGCGGACGTTGCGCGTCGTGTTCGACCTCGACCCCGCCGGCGCGGACCTGTGCGAACTGCGCTTGCGGCTGACGCGCGAGGGCGAGCCCGTCAGCGAAACGTGGCTGTTCCGCTGGACCGCGTGAGCGCGGCGTCGGATAAGGGCGCCGGAACGGCCGGGAGTGGACGAATGAAACCCGTGAAATGGGGCGTGCTGTCGACCGCCAGGATCGGCGACGAGTTCGTCATACCCGCCATGGTGGCCGCGCACGGCGCCGAGCCGCTCGCCATCGCGTCCCGCGACAAGGCGCGCGGCGCGGCGCTCGCGGCGAAGTTCGGCATTCCGCGCGCTTATGGCTCCTACGAAGAGCTGTTGGCGGACCCCGACGTGGAGGCGGTGTACAATCCCCTGCCCAACCACCTGCACGTGCCGATGACGCTCGCCGCCACGGCCGCGGGCAAGCACGTGCTGTGCGAGAAGCCGGTGGCGATGAATTCGGCGGAGGCCGCCAGGCTGCGGGCCGCGCCCAAGGGCGTGACGATCGAAGAAGCCTTCATGGTGCGGCACAATCCGCAATGGATCGCCATCCGCAGGCTGGTCGACGACGGCGCCATCGGCGCGCCGCGCGCGTTCCAGATGGTGTTTTCGTACCGGCTGCTCGACCCCGACAACGTGCGCAACAAGGCCGACATCGGCGGCGGAGCGATGATGGACATCGGCTGCTACCCGATCGCGCTGTCGCGCTTCGTGTTCCGCGCCGATCCGGTGCAGGCGATCGCCGCGTTCGACCGCGATCCGACGTTCGGCACCGACCGTTTCGTCGACGCGCTCGCGCGCTTTCCCGGCGGCCGCACGCTGAGCTTCGTGCTCGCGACCCAGGGCGCGCGACACCAGCGCGTGACGATCTTGGGCGAGACCGGCGTCATCGAGGTGGAGATCCCCGTCAACGCGCCGGCCGACAAGCCGGGCCGGTTCACCCTGTACCGCGCCGGCGAGGCGCCCAAGGTCCACGAGATGCCGCTGGTCGACCAGTATCGCCGGGAAATCGAGGACTTTTCCGCGTCGCTGCGCGGCGGGCCGCCGCTCGAACACGGCGTCGAGGACGCCATCGCCAACATGAAGGCGATCGACGCCTTCTTTCGTTCCGAGAAATCGGGCCGCTGGGAAGACGTCGGCTGAGGCGCCCTTACAGCGCCTTGAGGAAGCCCGCGAAGCGCATCAGGCCCTCGGGCCAGGGCCCGTGGCCGCTCGCCGTGTTGAGGTGGCCGCTGACGCCGGCGTCGACCAGGGTCGCGCCCCAGGCGGCGGCCTGCGCCTCGCTTTCGCGATAGCTCGACCATTCGTCGTCGCGGCTGGCGGCGACGAGCGCGGGGACGGGCAGCGTCGCGTCGGGCCACCATCCCAGCGGCGCGCCGAGTCCGGCCGCCTCGAAGCGCGACGCCGAGGGCGGCGCGACGAGGAAGGCGCCGCGCAACCCGCTTCCCGCCAACGACGGGGCGGCCAACGCGGCGGCGATGGCGCCGAACGAATGGGCGACCAATACGGCGGGCCTGTCGCAGGCGCCGACCGCGGCGACGACCGCGCGGGTCCAGATCGCGGGATCGGGATCGTCCCAATCGCCGATCGCGATCCGCCGCGCGTTGGCGAGCTTGGCCTGCCAGCGGCTCTGCCAATGGTCGGGTCCCGAGCCGCCGAGGCCGGGCACGATGACGATGTCGGTCTCGCTCGATTTCATCGGTGACTGTTCCCAAGGGTCGGCGTCGCGAATTCGCTTGCGTCACAGGCCGCCGTCAAGGTCGCGACCGCCTCCGCGAGGGTCCGCGGATGCGCCGCCAGACCGGCGAAGACCCGCCCCGCGCCCGGCGGCCCGGCGAAACATCCGCCCGACAGGCGCCCGCCGCGGCTCACCAGCCGCCAATGCGCTGCCAACCCGGGCGCCGAGCTCGCGACCTCGGTATCCCCGGACGCCTCGATCTCGCCGAACGAAAACGCGTCGATGCCTTCGCTCTTGAGACGGAGCATTGGCGCGGCGCGCGCCGGCGGCGCCGCGTCGCCCGACATGTCGGCGACGACGATTTGGGCTTGCGCGACGGCTTCCGGCCACAGCCCGGCGGTCGGCGTCGGCGGCTCGGCCGCGTCGCCCAGCGCGTAGATGGCGGGGTCATTCGTCCTCATGCCGGCGTCCACCACGATGCCGCGCCGGGTCGCCAGCCCGCATTGGCGCGCCAACGCGATGCGGGGCGTGACGCCGGCGCAGGCGACAAACAGGTCGCCCTCGATCGGCGAGCCGTCGGCGAGCCCGACCGCCGCGAGGCGGACGCCCCGACGCGACCAAGCGACGCGCGCGTCTGGCACGACGTCGATGCCCAGCGCGTCGAGATAGGCGGTCAACCGGACGGCCGCCTC
>JAGWKJ010000331.1 GCA_028865375.1 Hyphomicrobiales bacterium
GAGGCTCGGCGCGCCGCTTGGCGGCGACTTTTGCGCGATCTCGCTGTCCGACAATTTGAAGCCGTGGCCGCTGGTCGCTCGCCGGCTCGCCGCCGCCTGCGACGGCGACTTCGCGCTGGCGCTCTACAACCCGGCTTCGCGCGCGCGGCCCTCGCGCATCCGCGACGCGTTCGCGATCCTGCGCGCGGGCAAGTCCGGCGCCACGCCGGTCGCGTTCGCGCGCGCGGTCGGCCGCGACGGCGAATCGCTGCGCGTCACCACTCTGGCGGCGGCCGATCCCGGCCAGGCCGACATGGCGACGCTGGTGATCGTGGGCGCGGCGTCGACGCGGACCGTCGAGCGTCCGGGCCTTGCGCCGCTGCTGCTGACGCCGCGCTCTCAGGGAGAGGCGGCGTGAAGGCCCAGATGCGCCAGCACCTCGTCGAGCGCATGGAAGACGCGCACGCCCTCGGGAAGCGCGGGCCGGCGCAGCATGACGACGGGAATGCCGAGCGCGCGCGCGGCGTCGAGCTTGGCGCGCGTGGCCGCGCCGCCCGAGTTCTTGCACAGCACGGTCTCGACGCGCAGCGCGCGGAACAGCGCGATCTCGTCGTCGAGCGCGAACGGCGGCCGGCCCTCGATCCATCGGGCGCCGGGCGGCGACGCGACCGGCCGGTCGATCGAGCGCACGATCCAATCGTGACGATCGTCGCGCGCCAGCGCGTCGAGCCCGGCGCCGCCGACGGCCAGCAGCACGCGCTTGCGCGCCGGCCCCAGCGCCGCCAGCGCCGCCTCGATGGCGTCGACCTCGCGCCAGTGGTCGCCGGGGCCCGGCAGCCATTCCCCGCGGGTGAAGATCGCGTGGTCGACGCCGGCCTCGCGCGCCGCTTGGGCCGCGTTGGCGGAGATGCGCGCGGCGAACGGATGCGTGGCGTCGACGAGGCGCCCGTATCGGCCTTCGCGCAGGAAACCGGCCAGGCCCGCCGCGCCGCCGAAGCCGCCGATGCGGCGCGGGATCGGCGAGGGCGCCGGCGACTTGGTCGCGCCGGCGAGCGACAGAAGCGCTTCGACGCCGCCGCGGCCGGCGAGCGCGCGGGCGAGCGCGGAGGCCTCGCTCGATCCACCCAGCACCAGCACGCGCATCGCTTCGCTCCGGGACGCGCCTCGTGACGCAATGGCTGTCGATCGTGGGCATCGGCGAGGACGGTCGCGCCGGCCTTTCTCCTGCCGCGGCGCGCGCGCTCGATCAAGCGCGGATCGTGTGGGGCGGCCGGCGCCATCTCGCGCTGGCGGCGCCGTTCCCGGGCGAGGCGCGCGCGTGGCCCTCGCCGCCGGAAGCGGCGTTCGCCGGGATCGCCGCCGCGCGCGGCGAGCCGGTCTGCGTGCTGGCGAGCGGCGACCCGTTCCACTACGGCATCGGCGCGCAGCTCGCCCGCGCCTTCGCCCAGACCGAAATCGCCGCCTATCCCGCGCCTTCGTCGTTCAGCCTTGCGGCGGCGCGGCTCGGCTGGCCCTTGCAGGATTGCGCGCTCGTCTCCGTCCATGGCCGCCCGCTCGAACGCCTGCTGCGCCACTTGCAGCCTGGCGCGCGCGTGCTCGCGCTGTCCGACGGCGCCGAAAGCCCGGCGCGGATCGCCGCGCTGCTGGCGGCGCGCGGGCTCGGCGCGAGCCGACTGCATGTCTGCGAGCGGCTCGGCGGGTCAGCCGAGCGCCTGCGGACGTTCGGCGCCGACGAAACCCCGCCCGCCGACGTCGATCCGCTCAATCTCGTGGCCATCGAGGTCGCGACCGGTCCGCGCGCCGCGACGCCATCGCTCGCGCCGGGCCTGCCCGACGACCTGTTCGAGAACGACGGCCAGATCACGCGCGCCGACGTGCGGGCCTTGACGTTGGCCGCGCTCGCGCCGCGACGTGGCGAGATCCTGTGGGACGTCGGCGCCGGCTCGGGCTCGGTCGCCATCGAATGGACGTTGCGCGATCCCGCGATGCGGGCGGTCGCCATCGAACGCGACCCGGCGCGTGCGGCCCGGATCGCGCGCAACGCGCGTGCGCTCGGCGCGCCGGACCTGCGCGTCATCGAGGGCGACGCGCCCGCCGCCTTCGCGGGATTGCCCGCGCCGGACGCGATCTTCGTGGGCGGCGGCGCCGGCGGGGAGGGGATGATCGAAACCGCGATCGCCGCGCTGAAGCCCGGCGGGCGGCTGGTCGTCAACGCCGTGACGCTGGAAACGCAGGCGCTGCTGGCTTCGCTGCACGCCGAGCGGGGCGGCGGGCTGACGCGCATCGACCTCGCCGAGGCCGCGCCCGTCGGGCGCTTCCGTGGCTTTCGCGCGGGCATGACGATCGTGCGCTGGCGCTGGGACAAGCCGTGACGCGCGCGCTTCATTTGGGGGTCGGTTGCCGACGCGGCGTGGCGTCGTCCGCGATCCTCGCCGTGATCGACGAGGCGTTGGCGTCGGCCGCCGCGACCCGCGCGGGCGTCGTGGGCCTGCACACGCTCGATTCCAAGCTTACGGAGCCAGGCATCGTCGAGGCGGCCCGCGCGCTGGGTCTCGCGCCGCGGGGCCATGGCGCCGGAGCGCTCGACGCCGCGCCTGGCGTCGAGACGCGCAGTGCCGCGG
>JAGWKJ010000332.1 GCA_028865375.1 Hyphomicrobiales bacterium
CTCAGCCGGCGACGACCGGCTTGTAGAGCTTGGAGATCCACGAGCCCGTGTCTTCCTGCGGGCTCAAGCCCTTGCCCTGCAGCAAGCCGTAGGCGTCCTTGTACCAGCGGCTGTCGGGGAAGTTGTGTCCCAGCACGGCCGCCGCCGTCTGCGCCTCGCTGACGATGCCGAGGCCCAGATAGCCCTCCACGAGGCGGTAGAGCGCCTCCTTGGCCTGTTCGGTGTCCTGGTATTTGGCGAGCACGCCATGGAAGCGGTTGACCGCGGCGGTGAAGTTGCGCCGCGCGAGATAGAACCGGCCGATCGACATCTCCTTGCCGGCGAGCTGCTCGCGCATCACCTGCGCCTTGAACTTGGCGTCGTTGGCGTATTCCGACGTCGGGTATTTTTGCAGCAGCAGGCCGAAGATCTGCAACGCCCGTTCCGCGCTGGTCTGGTCGCGCGAGATGTCGAGCACCTGGTCGTAATAGGACATGCCGGCGAGATAATAGATGTAGGGCGCGTCGGCCGACTTGGGATAGGCGTTGTTGTAGCGGTCGGCCGTTTGCACCGCGGTGTCGTATTCCCCGCCGGTGTATTCGGCGTAGGTCTCCATCAGGAGGCCCTTGCGGGCATATTCGGTGCCCGGGTAATCGTCCTGGATCGCCTTGAACTTGCGCGCGGCGCCCTTGGCGTCGCCGGCCTGCATCCGCGCCAAGCCTTGATTGTATTCGACGTCGGCCGGCGACACCTCGACGACCTTGGTCGCGTATTTGGGCGGCGCGAAGATGTTGAAGCTTTCGAGCGTCGAACAACCCGGGACAGCGAGCGCGACGGCGATCGCGAAGGCGCCGGCGAGCCGGCGATGCAAGGTTTGACGTGACGCGAAGGACATGGGGCGCTCGGCTGTTGGCTCGCGGGGTCTTAACGCGGACGGCGAGCGAAAGCCAAGCCCGTCCAAGCCGAGCCCCGCCGCGCGCGCACCGCGTCCCGCCGCGGCCCGGACAGGGTTAGGCGCCGAAAGCGCCGGGATTGCGGCGAAGTCTCAGGCGCCTTCGGCGACCAAGGCCGCGGCCGCGACGACCTCGCCCGCGGGCGCGGCGAGCGGACGCGCGAACACGGGCCGCCAGGCGTCGGCCGCGCCCATCAGTGCGCGCAGGGCGCGGTTGTTGAGGGCGTGACCGGGAAGATGGGCGCGGTAGCGACCGACGATCGGCGCGCCGGCCAGCGCGAGGTCGCCCAGCGCGTCGAGCGCCTTGTGGCGTACGAATTCGTCGGCGAAGCGCAGGCCGCCCTGGTTGAGCACGCGCTCTCCGTCGAGCGCGACGCAATTGTCGAGCGACGCGCCGAGCGCGAGACCGGCCGCGGTGAGGCGTTCGAGGTCCTTGAGGAAGCCGAAGGTGCGCGCCCGCGCCAGCCCGCGCGCAAAGGAATCGGGGGTCACCGCGAGGGCCAGCCGCTGGCGGCCGATGGCGGGATGGGCGAAGTCGATCGAAACGTCGAGATGGAAGCCGCTTTCGGCCGGCGACCATTCGGCGAAGCCGGCGCCGTCCTCGTGGCGCACGGTCCGCATGACCTTGATGAAGCGGCGCGGCGCGTCGGACGCGACGAGGCCCGCGTCCAGGATCGCCTCGACGAAGGGCGCGGACGAGCCGTCGCCGATGGGCGTCTCGGGGCCGTGGACTTCGACATGGGCGTCGTCGACGCCCAGCCCGTGGAGGGCGGCCATCACGTGTTCGATCGTCGCCACGCCGTCGCGGCGCGGATCGCCGAGCACGGTCGAATGGTCGGTACGCGTCACGGCATCGAAGCGCGCGGGGATGGCCGCGCCGGCCACGTCGAGACGGGCGAAAGTCACGCCGGCGCCGGCGGTGGCGGGATGGATCGTCAGAGTCGCCGGCCGGCCGCCGTGGACGCCCGTTCCGGCGACGGTCGCCGGCCGCTTAAGGGTCGTCAGCCGCTGCGAGGTCGCGCGGGAAGTCGCCGAACGAGAATGCATCGCTTGTCTCCGCCCGAAGGCGCGAATCGGCGGAACGATCCCACCAAGTTCGTGATGCCGGCGCGGGCGGGTGGGCGCAACACAAGCTTCTTAACCACCTGTAACAATCGGTTGCGACGCCGAGGGCCCAAACGAAACCGCCGCCCCGAGGGGCGGCGGTCGCGTATTCCTATGCGTTCCCAAGGTCTTGACGAGCGGACCTCGACGATCAGCTCGACCGACGCAGAAAGGCAGGGATGTCGAGGTGATCCTCGTCCGCCGCGCGGGCGGCCGGGGTGGCGACCCGACCATGGGGGTCGAGCGCGCCGGCGGCGCGCTGCGGGGCGGCGCGCTGGGGAGCGCGGTTGGCCGCGCCCTCTGAAATCGCGACGCGAGGCGCCGCCGATTCGTGGCGCGGGGCCTGGTCGTCGGACTTCGCGTTGAGGCCGAACGAGGCCAGCTTTTCGAGCAGCGATTTGCGGCGCTGTTCCATGCCGTGAACGGCCGGCGCCACCTGGGCGGGCGTGCCGACGCGCTGGCGCATCTGCTGCTGCACGGGAGCGGGGAAATCCTCGATCTCGGGCATGCGTTGGGGCCGGATGATGGGCGATTGCGCGGCCGGGGCGA
>JAGWKJ010000039.1 GCA_028865375.1 Hyphomicrobiales bacterium
GACGCCGCCGCCGGGAAAGTGCCAGCCTGGAACGTAGGTATGCCGGACCAAAAAGACCCGTCCGTCGGCGTCCAACGCAATCCCGCGGACGCCCAATGTCATCGGCCGCGTCAACCGAAAATACAGATGTGCCGCCCGGTGCCTCAGCCGCGTATCGGGTATCAGGCTCAATAAACGGGACATTGGGGGCTCCGTCTCCCCTATCCGCCGGCTGGCGACAAGGCGCAACCGACGATTTGGCGCTTTACGGACCGACGCGACCGTCATAACTTAGAACCGTTCCAGAAAAGGTGACCCATGAAATCCTTCGCCGATCTCAGCGAACGCGAGATTCTCGCGGTCGCCATCAACGCCGAAGAAGAGGATGGGCGCATTTACATGAGCTTCGCCGAAAAACTGCGCCCGAATTTCGCCGCCTCGGCCAAGGTGTTCGAGGACATGGCGACCGAGGAAGACGGCCACCGCAGGGCGCTGCTCGAACTTTACCAGTCTCGCTTCGGAGCCAACTTGCCGCCGATCCGCCGCGAGGACGTTCGCGGATTCCTGAGAAGACGGCCGATCTGGCTCACCGCCAACCTGCCGCTCGAGGCGATGCGAAAGCAGGCCGAGACGATGGAATTCCAAGCCGCGCGTTTCTATCAAAAAGCGGCCGAGCGGGCGACCGACGTCGGCGTGCGGACGCTGCTGGGCGACCTCGCCTTGGCGGAACAGGCGCACGAGGACGTGGCGGGCCGACTTGGCAAGGCGGAACTGACGCCCAAGGCCCGCGAAGAAGAGGACGAGACGAAGCGTCGCATGTTCGTGCTGCAATATGTGCAGCCGGGCCTTGCCGGCTTGATGGACGGTTCGGTATCGACCTTGGCGCCCTTGTTCGCCGCCGCCTTCGCCACTCACAGCAACTGGTCGACGTTCCTCGTCGGCCTCGCCGCCTCCATCGGCGCGGGAATCAGCATGGCCTTCGCCGAGGCGCTGTCGGACGACGGGTCGTTGACGGGACGCGGCGCGCCGGCGATCCGCGGGGCCGTGACCGGAGCGATGACCACGCTGGGCGGATTGGGCCACACGCTGCCCTACCTCGTCCCCTCGACATGGGCGAACGCGTTCTGGATCGCGACCGGGCTGTCCGGAATCGTCGTGTTCTTCGAACTGTGGGCCATCGCCTACGTACGCGCGCGCTTCATGGACACGCCGTTCCTGCGCGCGGCGTTCCAAGTGATCGTCGGCGGCGTGCTGGTGCTCGTCGCGGGCATCCTGATCGGCGGCGCGTGAACGGATCGCCAGTCGACGACGGCGGCGTCAGCCGACTTTCGCGAACCGGGCGTTCTCCTGCTCGCTGAACTGCCGGTCGTAGAGGCGCCGGTAGGGACCCTCGCGCAATACGAGTTCGGCGTGCGCGCCGGTCTCGACGACGCGACCGCCGTCGAGGACGACGATGCGGTCCGCGTTGCGCACGGTCGACAGCCGATGCGCGATCACCAGCGTCGTCCGACCGACGGAAAGCCGGTCCAAGGCCGTCTGGACGGCGTGTTCCGACTCGCCGTCCAGCGCCGACGTCGCCTCGTCGAGCAGCAGAATCGGCGCGCGCTTGAGAATCGCACGGGCGATCGCGATCCGCTGCCGCTGGCCGCCGGACAGGCGCCCTCCGCCTTCGCCGACCTGCGCATCGTATCCAGATCGCAAGGAGACGATGAAGTCGTGCGCGAAGGCGTCGCGCGCGGCCGCCTCCACTTCCGCGTCCGTCGCTTCGAGGCGGCCGAGGCGGATGTTGTCGCGCACGGTGCCTGCGAACATGTAGGCGTCTTGGCTGACATAGGCGATGTGCGACCGTAGCGAGCGCGCGGTCAGGGATCGCACGTCGCGGCCGTCGACCGTCACCGCGCCGGCGGTCGGATCGTAATAGCGTTGCAGCAGGGCGAACACGGTCGACTTGCCGGCGCCGGACGGCCCGACGAGCGCGACCTTTTCGCCCGCCGCCGCCTCGAAGGTCACGTCCGACAGCACGATGGGCGAGGTCGGATAGGAAAAGCCTACGCGGACGAAACCGACGCGACCGTCGCAACGATCGAGCGATTCCGCGCCCTCCGTCTCGGTGGCCGACGGTTCCGTGTCGATCAGTTCGTAGAGCAACCGCAGCGAATAGACGTTCGGCTGGAGTGACAAACCGACGCGGGCGAGGCGGCGCGTGGGCTCGTTGGCGAGCAGGAGAGAGGCGAAAAACGAAACAAAGGCGCCGGGCGTGGCGACGCCGAGCGATGCGCCCCACGGCACCGACAGCAAGACGGCGCCGATCGCCATGCCGGCGAGCGTTTCCATGATCGGGCCGCCGCGGGATTGCAGCGCGGTGATGCGGTTCGAGCGCGCCTGCAATGCGGTGATCGCGCCTTCCATGCGCGACGCCATCTCGTCTTCGAGCCCGAAGGACTTCACGATCCGGGCGCCTTGGACCGCCTCTTGGAGCATTTGGATGACCCGCGCGGAAAAGGCGTATTCGGTTTCCAATACGCCGCGCACGCGCTTGATGAGCCGCGATACGAGGTAAAACGCCGGAGGGCCGACGAGCAGCACGAAGACCGTCAAGATCGGCGCTTGGACGACCATGACGACGACGAGGCCGACGAGGGAGGCGGCATCCCGTCCGATGCCGAGCAAGGCCGTTTCCATGATGTCGCGCGCCGCCGCGGCGCCACCGGCCGCGCGCAGGACCGCTTCGGAGGACGAGCGCGCGGACAATTGGTCGATGCCGAGCGACAGGACGCGCCCGAAGGCGCGCCGTTGCAGGTCCGCGACGATCCGGTTGCCGGCGCGCCCGAGCGCCACGAGCTGTCCGTAAGTGGCCGCGCCGCGAACCGCGAATATGCCCAGCACGACCGCGCCGAAACCGGCGGTGACCTCGAAATTGCGGTCGACCAAGGTCGTATCGACGATGTCGCGCAGGAACCAAGCCGAAAAAGCGGTGGACGCCGAGGAAACGACCATCAACGCGCCCGCGATCGCGTATCGTGACGCGTTCGGCCGCAAGTAATCCCGCATGAGGCGCGCGATCGCCGCGTCGGCCGTCGGCTCGAAGTGCAAGGACTTCACCAGCCAGCCGCGCCACCGTCCCCCGCCGCCGACCGCGTCGGATCGTGCCGCCAATTTCGAACTCCCGCGCCCCGGGGACACCCATAGTGCGCCGACCGGGCGTTGTCCAAGCCGCTCGCCAGTTCACTGGAACGGCACGGGAAAGTATTTCCTTTCGATCTCGGACAATCGTCCGTCGCCCTCCAAGACCCACAATGCCCGGTCGAACGACGCCGCCAACGAGCGATCGTCGCGACGCACCGCGATGCCGGCGCCGTGACCGAAATAACGCGGTTCCAGATATGGCCCGCCGGCGAACGCACAACAATCCGAAGAGCCTGCGCTGGCCAACCATGCCGCCAGTGACGGTCCGTCCGAAAATATGGCGTCGACGTTTCCGCTCTTCAGCGCAGCCTCCAGATCGGGCGCGCCGGCGAAGGTCGTCACTATCGACCGGCGAAAATACGCCGCGACGAACGCCGCATGGGCGCCGCCCGCCATGACGCCGATCGTCGTGCCCCGCATGTCCGTCGGCGCGGGAGCGCCCTTGCGGACAGCGAAACGCCCCGGCGTCAGGTAAATCGGTCGCGTGAACAGGATGCCCGGCGGCGCGCGTTCCG
This sequence comes from Hyphomicrobiales bacterium, assembly GCA_028865375.1. Classification (GTDB taxonomy): domain Bacteria; phylum Pseudomonadota; class Alphaproteobacteria; order Rhizobiales; family Beijerinckiaceae; genus JAGWKJ01. The sequence goes on from JAGWKJ010000039.1 coordinate 3,681, forward strand.
GGATCGACTGCGACGCGATGACCGCGTCGCCTTTGCCGGTCCTCAGCGCGTCGAGCAGCGCCGGAAACGGCCGCGCTTGGACGGTGCATGCGACCTTCAGTTCGGCGCAGATCGCGCGAGCGACGTCCACGTTGAAGCCCGCGAGGGTCCCGTCGGGGTCCATGAAGTCGAACGGAGGGTAATCGTCCGCCGTCAGGAAGCGAACGACGCGGACGCCCGCGAGATCCGAAGCGCGGGGCCGAATCGCCGGGTCGGAGAGACGCGACGTCCCGCTCGAGGGGGCCGTTTGGGCGCGCGCCGCGCCGGCGCATAGCCAAAGCGGGCATATGATCGTCAAGACGATCGAAATGCACGGAGGCAGGACGCGAATCATCGTGACAAATCCCGGGGCCCGGTCTCTAATGAACCATCGTTTCTTCGATTTTAAGCGTGTAGCGTGTTTGCGCCAATCGATTTGACCCTCGATTCTTCGACCCGTCCGCGGACTCGCGCCGCAAGCGTGCCGGTGCGCGGGTTCGACGACGAACTGTCGGACATGTGCTTTTCCCTGGTGCGGCCGGGACTGTTCGGCGCGGCGGTGCAGCGCGCGATCGCTTTTGGCGTAGGGATCGAAGAGGCCTTGTTCGGTCTAGGCGCTCTCGACGAAACGGCGCTCTATTCGGCGGTGGCGCGACGGCTTGGCTTGCCCTTTGCGGTCTCCGGTCTGCGAGTTCGACGAGGCTGCAATTCAGGTCTGGCGATCCGCGCCGGCTACGCCCCGTTGGAAGATGGCGGCGTCTATCGAGCCGCCGTCGCGCCGCGGGGACGCGCGTTGAAGCGACTTCTGACGCTTGGATCGGAACGGGCGCTCGCGGCCTGCGTCGTCACCACGCCGAACGCACTCTCGGCCGCCGCGCGCGCAGCCGAAAGTCGCGGCATCGCCGCGCGCGCGGTGCGGACCCGGCCGCGCGAGGGGCCGGGACAGGCCTGCGACGGCGCCGCCCGCTGGCAAGGCTTCGCCGCCGCATTGGCGGCGGCGTTCGGGCCCATCATGCTCGTCGATTTTCCCTCGCAGTCCGGCGTCGCGCTCCGATGGGCGCTGTGGGCGCTGTTTGCGACGTGCGGCGCGCTCCGATTGTCTTCGATGATCGCGCTGACGCGTTCGGCGAATGTCGCCCCCGAGCGGCGCATGCGGAGGTATCCGCGCTATACCGTGCTCGTTCCCCTGCGCGGCGAGGCAAAGGTGGTCGGCAAGCTCGTCGCCGCCATCGAAGCGCTCGAATATCCTCCCGAACTGCTGGACGTGAAGATCCTGGTCGAACGGCACGACGTCGAGACGCGATCGGCGCTGTCGAAAAACCGGCTGCCGACGCATTTCGAGACGTTCGTCGTGCCGGACGGATTCCCGATGACCAAACCGCGCGCATTGGATGCCGCGCTTCCTTACGCGCGCGGCGAATTCATCGTCGTCTACGACGCCGAGGACGAGCCGGATGCCGGGCAAATCGTCGAAGCCGTCGCGACCTTCGAACGGAGACGCGACCTCGATTGCCTGCAGGCCAGACTGACCATCGACAACACCGCGGATTCGTGGCTGTCGACGCTTTTCACGGTCGAATATGCGGCCCTGTTCGACGCAATCAATCCCGGTTTGGCGGCACTCGGCGCGCCCATCGCGCTGGGAGGAACGTCCAATCACTTCCGAACGTCGTTTTTGAGGAGAATCGGCGCTTGGGACGCCTGGAACGTGACCGAGGACGCGGAACTCGGCCTGTGGATCGCGCGGCGCGGCGGCAAGGTCGGCGTGATGTCGTCGTCGACCTACGAAGAGGCGCCGGCCGGCATGGCCGCCTGGTTCAGGCAGCGCCGACGTTGGATGAAGGGTTGGTTGCAAACCCTGGTGGCACACACCCGGCAGCCGCTCGCGCTGTGGCGCGACCTCGGCGCCCGCAAGACCGCGATGGCCATCGGCCTCGTGGCCGGAAACGTCTTCGGTCCGATGCTGGGTCCGTCGTTTCTCGCGGTCACGATCCATGACGCGATCTGGGGACGGCTGCTTTCGCCCGCGACCACGGCCGAGACGCTGAATTCGGCGGCCGCCTCGGTCGTTTTTGTTGCGGGAACCCTCGGGCTCGCTTGGCCGATCCTGTTCGGGATTCGTCGCCGTCCGGTCGGGCGGCTTTCCTGGCGTATGATCGCGTTCCCGCTATATCTCGCCCTGATGTCCGCCGCGGCTTGGACCGCGCTCGTCGACCTGCTGCGCGACCCGTACGGCTGGGCCAAGACCGAACACGGGCTCGCGCGGTCTTCCCGCCGCTCCGCCCCCTTCTCGGCCCGCCGCTCGCCAGATTCGGCGGACCTGATATAGACGCCGCCATGGATTACGACCCAGAAATGACCGCCGCGGCGCAGGAGAGCCGCGCTTGGCCGTTCGAGGAGGCGCGCAAGCTCGTCGGGCGCGTCGCCAAGGACGGCCGCTCGTCCGTGCTCTTCGCCACCGGCTATGGACCGTCGGGCCTTCCGCACATCGGCACGTTCGGCGAAGTGGCGCGCACTTCGATGGTGCGACACGCCTTTGAGGTCCTCACCGAAGGCAAGGTGGCGACCCGCTTGGTCGCGTTTTCCGACGACATGGACGGGCTGCGCAAGGTGCCCGACAACGTGCCCAACCGCGCCGCAATGGAGGCCCATCTCGGCAAACCGCTCACGCGCGTGCCCGATCCCTTCACCGACTCCGGCATTTCGTTCGGCGCGGCGAACAACGCGCGCCTGCGGGCTTTCCTCGACCGGTTCGGGTTCGAATACGAATTCGCGTCGGCCACGGATTATTACGCGTCGGGCCGTTTCGACGCGACCCTGCGCAAGCTCCTCGCCGTCTACGACGAGGTCATGGACGTCATCCTGCCGACGCTGGGGCCCGAGCGTCGCGCGACCTATTCGCCGTTTCTTCCCGTCTCTCCGTCGTCCGGCAAGGTGCTCCAGGTGCCGATGGTGGCGCGGGACCCGGCCGCCGGCACGATCACCTATGTCGATCCCGACACCGGCGCGCGCATCACGACGCCGGTGACGGGCGGGGCGGTGAAGTGCCAGTGGAAGGCCGATTGGGCGATGCGTTGGGTCGCGCTCGGCGTCGACTACGAAATGGCCGGCAAGGACCTGATCGATTCCGTGAAGCTTTCCGGGCGGATCGTGCGCGCGCTCGGCGGCGTGCCGCCCGAAGGGTTCAACTACGAACTCTTCCTCGACGAAGGCGGGCAGAAAATCTCGAAATCGAAGGGCAACGGCCTGACGATCGACGACTGGCTGCGGTTCGCCGACCCGGAAACGCTGGCCCATTTCATGTTCCAGAAGCCGACGGCGGCCAAGCGCCTGCATTTCGACGTCATCCCGCGCGCGGTTGAGGATTATCAGGGCGCGCTCGCCGCCTATCCGAACCAGGCGTGGCGCGAGCGCCTCGGCAATTCCGTTTGGCATATCCACGCCGGCGCACCGCCGGCTCCGGAAGTCATCGAGGCGCGCGGCGGCGCCGAGCCGCTGCCGAGCTTCACGATGCTGCTGAACCTGGCCGCCGTCGCCAACAGCCACGAACCGCAGGTTCTCTGGGGTTTCCTTTGTCGCTACGCGCCACATGCCTCGCCGTCGGCGAATCCGACGCTCGACCGCATGGTGCGCTACGCGATCGCCTATTATTCGCGGGAGATCGCGCCGCGGAAGCGCTATGCCGAGCCGGACGCGGTCGAACGGGAGACGCTCGGCAAGCTGCGCGACCTGCTGGGACGCGCCCCGGCGGACGCCTCCGCCGCCGACGTACAGGCCGCGCTTTATGATCTCGCGCGGTCCGTGCCGCGCTATCAGGACCCGAACGCAAAAGGCGCGACGCCAGAGCGGCCCGGCGTGTCGAACGAGTTCTTCAACATGCTCTACCGCACGTTGCTCGGCGAGGAACGCGGCCCGCGCTTTGGTTCTTTCGTGGCGCTGTTCGGGGTCGCGCGCACGAAGTCGCTCGTGGAAAAGGCGCTGGCCGGAGAACTCGCCAAGGCTGCGTAAGTCGGCCGCTCGGCGCCCCGCATCACTGGCTCGACCAGACGATCCGCGCGATCCAGGACAGGTTCTCGACCGGGATGGTGCGGTCCACGTGGTCGGGATTGAGCGAGCGCAACTCGACCGTCTTGGAGGTGCGGCGCCGGAGTTCCTTGGCCATCACCTCGCCCTCGGTGGTGCGTACGACGACGCGGTCGCCGCGCCGCAGCGGCGCGGCCGGGGACACGATGACGATGTCGCCGTCGCGATAGACCGGCATCATGGATTCGCCGGAGATTTCCAGTGCGTAGGCGTGTTCGTCCTGCACCTGCGGGAACGCGACTTCGTCCCAGCCCGCGCCGACCGGAAACCCGCCGTCGCCGAAAAATCCGCCTGTGCCCGCCTGGGCCAGCCCGATCAGCGGCAAGGGCTTGACCGGGCGCTTGGCCGGCCCGTCGATGACGGCGACGAATTCGCCGAATTCGGAACCGGTGGCCGCGAGAATCTTGGCGACCGATTCGGTCGAAGGCCAACGGCGATGTCCGTCCGCCGACAGGCGCTTCGACTTGTTGAACGTCGTCGGATCGAGCCCCGCCTTGCGCGCCAGCGCCGACGCGGTCATGGAATGGCGCTGCGCTAGGGCGTCCACCGCCTGCCAGATGCGTTCATGGGTCAACATCGTCCGTCCCCGCTCGTTCGATACTCAGACAATCGTCCTATCAACGTCTAGACCGCCGCGATCATTCATGCAATGGGCGTGAAGTCGTAATCCTGTCGTTGACCCATTACCCGGAGCGGAGACGCCGAATGGCCGAGCGCTACATTTACAAGATCGCGTCGGTCACGCACTGGGCGGAGGCGACCGAGCGGGGAGTCTTCGCGGGCGCGGCGGTCGACGCGGCCGACGGGTTCATCCATTTTTCGACCGCCGGACAGGTTCGCGAGACGGCGCGCCGGCATTTCGCGGGTCGCGACGATCTCGTGTTGGCGCGGATCGAAGCGTCGCGGCTCGGGACGGCCTTGCGTTATGAACCGTCGCGCGGTGGCGACCTGTTCCCGCATCTCTATGGGCAATTGCCGATGTCGGCGGTCGCGTGGACTAAGCCGCTACCTTTGCGCCCGGACGGCGTCCACGCCTTTCCCGATCTCGCGGACGCCGCATGATCGACGCGCTTGCCGGCCTCGCGCGTCCGTTGTTCGACGCGCTCGATCCCGAGACGGCGCATCGGCTCGCCTTGCGCGCCTTGGCCGCCATGCCGCCGCCAAGGCCGCGGTCCGATCCCCCGGGCATGGCGGTCGACGCGTTCGGCCTGCGCTTCTCCAATCCGATCGGCCTCGCCGCGGGATTCGACAAGGACGCAGTGGCGGCCGACGCGCTCGGCGCGCTCGGCTTCGGCTTCGTCGAGGTCGGCACTCTCACCCCACGTCCGCAAGCCGGCAATCCGCGGCCGCGCCTGTTCCGTCTGCGCGCGGAACGCGCCGTCATCAACCGCATGGGCTTCAACAACGCCGGACACGCGGCCGCGCTCGCGCGCCTCAAGGCCCACCGCGGCGGCGGACCGCTCGGCGTCAACGTCGGCGCCAACAAGGACGCGCCCGACCGCGCGGCCGATTACGTCGCCGGCGTCCGCGCCTTCGCGGAGGTCGCCGATTGGCTGACGATCAACGTCTCGTCGCCCAACACGCCGGGCCTGCGCGACCTGCAATCGCGCGCGGCGCTGGACGACCTTCTGGCGCGCGCGATCGACGCGCGCGCCGCGGCGCCGAAGTCCCCGCCGCTCCTGTTGAAGATCGCGCCCGACGTCGGCCCCGCCGAGCTCGACGACATCGTGGAGGTTGCGCGCGCCCGGCGCATCGACGGCCTGATCGTCTCGAACACCACGGTCTCGCGTCCGCCCGGATTGTCCGGCGCCGCCGCCTTCGAATCCGGCGGCCTATCGGGTGCGCCCCTGTTCGATCTCTCGACGCGGGTCCTGCGCGAGGCGCATCGGCGCGTGGGAGGCCAATTCCCCTTGATCGGGTGCGGCGGCATCGGCGACGCGGACGCGCTGGTGGCCAAGCTGGAGGCCGGCGCCGCGTTGGTGCAGGTCTATACCGCCTTCGCCTATGGCGGACCCGGCTTCATCACTCGATTGCGGCGCGACCTGCCGGGCGCGCTGGCGCGCCGCGGCCACGCGAGCGTCGCGGCCGCGACCGCGTCGGCGGCCTAGCTCCAGTCGCGTACGTCGACGAAACGCCCGGCGATGGCGGCGGCAGCGGCCATCGCAGGCGACACGAGATGCGTGCGCCCCTTGAAGCCCTGCCGACCCTCGAAATTGCGGTTCGAGGTGGAAGCGCAGCGCTCGCCAGGGCTCAGCTTGTCGGGGTTCATGGCGAGGCACATCGAGCAGCCGGGTTCGCGCCACTCGAAGCCGGCCGCCTTGAAGATCGCGTCCAGTCCCTCGGCCTCCGCCTGCGCCTTCACGAGACCCGAGCCCGGCACGACCATCGCGTTCACGGCGTCGGCGACCTTGCGCCCTTCGACGATCTTGGCAGCGGCCCGCAGGTCCTCGATGCGGCCGTTGGTGCACGAGCCGATGAAGACGCGGTCGATCCGGATGTCCTTGATCGCTTCGCCGCCCGACAGCCCCATGTATTCGAGCGCGCGCTTGATCGAGGCGCGTTTCTGCTCGGACTGGCCGTCGACGACCTGCGGCACGACCCCGTTGACGGACACGACGTCCTGTGGGCTCGTTCCCCACGAGACGATCGGCGGAAGCTTGGCGGCGTCGAGCCTCACCTCGGCGTCGAAATGCGCGCCGTCGTCCGACTTCAGCGATTCCCAATAGCGGACGGCCTCGTCCCATTGCGCGCCCTTGGGCGACATCGGGCGGTCTTTCAGATAGGCGACGGTCTTCGCGTCCGGCGCCACGAGGCCGGCGCGCGCGCCGCCCTCGATCGACATGTTGCAGACCGTCATGCGGCCTTCCATCGACAGCGCGCGGATCGCCTCGCCCGCGTATTCGATGACGTGGCCGGTGCCGCCCGCCGTGCCGATCTCCCCGATGATGGCCAGGATGACGTCCTTGGCGCCGACGCCCGCGGGAAGCGCGCCGTCCACCGTGACGCGCATGTTCTTGGCCTTCGCCTGGATCAGCGTCTGGGTGGCGAGCACGTGCTCGACCTCCGAGGTGCCGATGCCGTGCGCGAGCGCGCCGAACGCGCCATGGGTCGAGGTATGGCTGTCGCCGCAGACGATCGTGGTGCCTGGCAGCGTGAAGCCCTGCTCGGGCCCGATGATGTGGACGACGCCCTGTCGGCGGTCGAACTCGTTGAAGTATTCAATGCCGAAGTCGGCGGCGTTCTTCGCCAGCGCCTCGACCTGCTGGCGGCTCTCGGGGTCGGAGATGCCGACGCTGCGGTCGGTGGTCTGGATGTTGTGGTCGACCACCGCCAACGTCTTGGAAGGCGCGCGAACCTTGCGGCCGCCGGCGCGCAAGCCCTCGAACGCCTGCGGCGACGTCACCTCATGGACCAGATGACGGTCCACGTAGAGGAGATAATCGCCTTCCGGACGCTTTTCGACGACATGGGCGTCGAAGATCTTGTCGTACAGCGTGCGCGGCGCGGCCATGGGGGACATCCCGTCGATTTCGGATTGGGCGCCTTTTACTCCGCCGGGACCCGAAGGTGAAGGGGCCGCCTCGACGTCGCGCGCGGGCGGGGATAGCGTGCCCACGCGCATTGGACTTCAATTCAAGGGAAACGAACGATGACGATCAAGGTCGGTGACCACTTGCCCTCCGTGTCGTTGCGCGAACCTTCCGCCGACGGACCCAAGACCATTCAATCCGCCGACATCATGAAGGGCCGGCGGATCGTGCTGTTCGCGGTGCCCGGCGCTTTCACGCCGACGTGCCATCGCAATCACCTTCCGGGATTTCTCGCCAACGAGGCGGCGTTGCGCGCCAAGGGCGTGGACGAAATCGCCGTCATCAGCGTCAACGACGTGCACGTGATGAAGGCTTGGGAGGAGGCGACGGGCGCCAAGGGCAAGATCAGGTTCCTCGCCGACGGCAACGCGGATTTCGCCCGCGCGGTCGGCCTGACCTTCGACGGCGCCGGCGGCGGCATGGGCGTTCGCTCGCAGCGCTACGCCATGTTGGTCGAGGACGGCGTCGTGAAGGTCCTCAACGTCGAAGACGCACCGGGCAAGGCCGACGTGTCGAGCGCGGGCGAGATCCTGAAATCGCTGTGACGGCGGCGCGCTTCCGGCCGCCGGCCCCGACGCCGCGCGACAAGCCGCTGTCGACGCTGGCGCTGCTGGGCGCGTTGGCGCGCGACCCGCTGCTGATCTGGCACCGCGTCCATTACGAATTGCCGGTGGTGGCCGCCGACACGGCGATCGGCCCGACCGCCGTCGTCAGCGATCCGGACGGGATCCGGCGCGTGCTGGTCGACAATTTCGCGAACTACCGCAAAGACGACGTCCAACGCTCCATGCTCGGCGCGAACCGCGACGGCGGCGTCGGGCTGTTGCTCGCCGAGGGAGACGCGTGGCGGCGGCAGCGCCGCGCGCTCGCCGGTCTGTTTGCGCCCCGCGCGGTGGCGGCCTTCGCGCCAGCGATGGCCGCGGCGGCGGCTACCACCGCGGACGCTTGGACGCGTC
>JAGWKJ010000333.1 GCA_028865375.1 Hyphomicrobiales bacterium
TGGACCAGCATCGGCGGCAGCAAATCCGCCAGCTTCGTGGTGACCGAGGGTACCGGCGTCGGAACGCTGTCGATGCGCAACTCCTGGCAGGCGTCGTTGCGCGCCAATGTCGGCTTCGCCGCCGACCGGTTCCAGATTTACGGCACCGGCGGCGTGGCTTTCGCCGACGACCGCGAGAACGTCTATCTCAAGACTACGTCGACGTTCACCGGATCCCAAACCCGTACGCTGACGGGCTGGACGCTGGGCCTCGGCGCGAAATACGCGATCGACCGCAACTGGAACGTCGGCGCCGAAGTTCGCTACGCCGGTTTCGGCAAGGGCCGATATTCCGCGACCAACGGCGGCACGACCTACGATTATTCCGCCGGCTTCTCGGAGACGCTCGCGACCCTCACGCTCGCCTACAAGTTCTGAACGCCGCGGGCGACATTCAAGCCCGGGCCGGCAGCGTCTCGGCGTCCAGTCGCGAAGCGAAAAACTCGTGCGATTTGCCGCCGGCGCCCTTGGCGATCGACTCGACGAACAAGACGTCGGTGGCGTGCGCCGGAAACCACAGCGCCATCCGCCGCCGCACGAATTCCCTCTGTGCATCGTCGGGCCGCGCGCGCGGCACGATGCGAAGCGTCAGCGCGTCGAGCCTCGTCTGTTCGATCTGCCAAGCGAGCGGATCGACATGCCCCTCGATTTCCGTGATGCGCGCGGCGGTCGCCAAGAACGGCCGTCCGTCGGGCATTCGCAACAAGCTGTGCGTGCGGCCCAGCACTTCCGCCAAGCGCCGCAGCCCGCGAGCGCGGCCGCTCGCGTTCGGCGCGAAGACGACGTGGTCGCCCGGCGCGTATCGGATCAAGGGCGTCGCATAGGCATAGAACGGCGTCGTCACCACGGGAACCGGCGCCGTCGCGTCCGCGCCGTCCGGCGGCCCTTCAAGCAACGTCAGTTCCTCGTTGACCCGCAAGACGCCGTCGGGACCTTCGTTGGCGATCGAACCGACCTCGCTCGTCGAATAGACGTCGATCGCGGGCGCCCCTAGGCCGCGTTCGATCTTGGCGCGGACGTCGGGCGCGAGCTTTTCGCCGGTGAGCACGATCGCCCGCAGGCGCAGACCCGTCGTCCCGCCCGCCGCCTCGGCCCATCCCGCGGCGACGCTGGGCGTGGCGAATGCGTGGGTCGTCCCGTTCATCCGCAACGCGTCCACCTGGCGTTCGAAATCCATGCCTGCCGGGATCACGTAAATCCCCGGGATCGGCTCGCCCTCCGGCAGGTAATATTTCGACACCGCGACCCGCCCGAACGGCAGCAGACCGCGCCAATGCAGCGTGCGATTGGCGAGGACCTCCGCGGCGACGCGCTGCACCAGCGTCGTGCGAAAGTTGAACTGCAGGCCGGTCGAGCCCGACGTCGAGACGGCTTCGAGCGGCGCCATGTCGGATGGCAGGAGCTCGGCGCGCAACGCTTCCTCGTTGTCGCGCGCCTCGCGCCGGGTGAGGATCGGCACGTCGGGCCAACCCGCCATGTCGAAGGCGCCGTCGGCGCGGAACAACGGCGCCAGCCGGTCGCCTTCGCGGTAGAACGGCACGTGGCGGCGGGCATGGCGCACCAAACGTTCGACCAACGCGGTTTGGCGTCGCGCGACCTCCGCTCGCGAATAGTCGGGGCTGACGGCGAATGCGCGCGCGAGGCCCGCGAACATGCGCTCGGCGCGGCGCGGGTCGGCGGGCGTCGCCGTCATCGCGTCACCGCGTCGCGCTTCGAGGGACAAGTCGCGTCCACGATTCCCGCTCCCGCCCGCTTGGTTGGTTTGACACTGCCGCCGCCGCGGGCCTACTCAAACGGCACGAACGTCATGAAACACAACCAAGCCAAATTCGGCATCGGCCAAGTCGTCAAGCACCGGGTCTACCCGTTCCGCGGCGTGATCTTCGACGTCGATCCCACCTTCGCCAACACCGAGGAATGGTGGAACGCCATTCCCGAGGCGGTCCGTCCCAGCAAGGACCAGCCGTTCTATCACCTGTTGGCCGAGAATTCGGAAACGCAATACACCGCCTATGTCTCGGAGCAGAACCTGCTGGCCGACGACAGCGGCGAGCCGGTGCGCCATCCCCAGATCGACGAGATGTTCGAGAAGGCCAAGGGCGGCGTCTACAAGCTCCGCGGCCCGGTCCGGCACTGAGCGCGCCCCTCGCCCGTCACGCGGGCAGCGTCAGCACGAAGCGCGCGCCCCGGCAGGGATCGTCGGCACCCCGCCCACCGGGTTCCGCCAAGGTCAGCGTGCCGCCCGACATGTGCGCGAGTTCGGCGGCGATCGAGAGGCCGAGCCCCGTGCCGCCAGGACGCGCGCCCGATTGGAAGGCGTCGAACAGCTTGGGCTTCAGATGTTCGGGCACGCCCGGGCCGTCGTCGCAGATTTCGACCGCGATGCGCCCGTCCTCGGTCCGCATCGCCGTGACGCGCACGAGGCCGCCCGCGCGTTCGCTTTCGTCGTCCCCGTCGCCGCGCCGCGCGGCCTCGACGGCGTTGCGCGCCAGGTTGAGCAGGATGCGGAACAGGTGGTCG
>JAGWKJ010000334.1 GCA_028865375.1 Hyphomicrobiales bacterium
AAGCGGCGGGCGAGCGCGGCGTCCTTCTCGACGTGCTTGCGGTATTCGTCGAGCTTGGTGGCGCCGATGCAGTGCAATTCGCCGCGAGCCAGCGCGGGCTTCAGCAGGTTGGAGGCGTCCATCGCGCCGTCGGCCTTGCCGGCGCCCACCAGCGTGTGCATCTCGTCGATGAACAGGATCACGCCGCCGTCGGTCGCCACGACCTCGGCCAGCACGGCCTTCAGCCGCTCCTCGAACTCGCCGCGGTATTTCGCGCCGGCCACCATCGCGCCGAGGTCGAGCGACAGGATGCGCTTGTCGACCAGCGATTCGGGAACGTCGCCGTCGACCACGCGCAGCGCGAGGCCCTCGACGATGGCGGTCTTGCCGACGCCGGGCTCGCCGATCAGGACGGGGTTGTTCTTGGTGCGGCGCGCGAGCACCTGCATCGCGCGGCGGATCTCCTCGTCGCGGCCGATCACCGGATCGAGCTTGCCCGCGCGCGCCGCCTCGGTGAGGTCGCGCGCGTATTTCTTCAGCGCGTCGTAGCCGGCTTCCGCGTTGGCGGAATCCGCGGTGCGGCCCTTGCGCAGGTCCTCGATGGCGGCGTTCAGCGTCTGCGCGGTCACGCCGGCGTTGGCCAGGATCTTCGCCGATTCCGCGCCCTTCTCGAGCGCGAGCGCGAGCAGCAGCCGCTCGGCGGTGACGTAGCCGTCGCCGGCCTTCTGCGCGGCCTTCTCGGCGTTGTCGAACACGCGCGCGGTGGTGGGCGCGAGATAGACTTGGCCCGCGCCGGGGCCCTGCACCTTGGGCATCTTGGCGAGCGCGGCCTCGGTCTGCGCCAGCGCGTCGCGCGAACGGCCGCCCGCGCGGTCGATCAGCCCGGCGGCGAGGCCTTGGTCGTCGTCGAGCAGCACCTTGAGCAAGTGCTCGGGGGCGAACTGCGGGTTGCCCTCGCGCAGCGCCAGCGATTGCGCCGACTGGACGAAGCCGCGCGCGCGATCGGTGTATTTCTCGATGTTCATGCCGCGATCCTTTCGGGCGCGCCGCCCCGCTCCGAAGCCGCGGAACGGCGCCCAGACGCGACGGTCGCCCGCCGCGTCCATCATCTAGGATGCGGGCGCGCGCCGATAAAGGGGCGCGACGACTTATCCAGCCGGGCGACCGTCCCGATCGGGCGGTCAGCCTTCGGCGGGGCCTTCGGCCTCCGCGCCCACCGCGTCGTCGCCGTCGCGGCGCTTGCGCCGACGGCCGCGCAGCGGGAAGCGCGCTTCGCCTTCGCCCTCGAAGCCGGGCGGCGGGGCGAACGAAGCCTCGTCGGTCGCCGCGACCGCGGGCGCGGCCGACTCGATCGCCGGCGCGTCGTTGGCCTGCACGGGGCGCACGGGCGCGGTGATGAAGGCCGGCAGGTCGGGCTGCGGCGCGTCGACGGGAGGCACGTCGCGCTGGTCGCGCGGCTGGTCGCGCCAGACCCGATCGTTGGGCCTGTCGTTGCGCGGGCGATTGCGGTCGTTGCGGAAGTCCTGGCGATAGCCGCCCTGTCCGCCGTCGCGGTTCTGGTTGCGATCTTGGTTGAACGGACGGTCCTGCCGCTGGAAACGCTCCTGACGCGGCTGGAACGGGCGGTCCTGCTGCGGCTGGCCTTGATTCTGCGGTTGCTGCGCGACGAAGCCCGGCTGTTGGCCGTTCGATTCGGCTTGTGGCGCGCCTTGCGGCGCGCCCGGCTGCGGGCCGAAGCCGGCGGTCGGTTGCTGGTTGAAGGCGGCGCGCTCCATGGGCGAGGAATAACGATCCGGCAGGCCGCCCGTCTCGTCGTCGTCCTCGTCCTCGTCGTCGGGCCGTTGCACGCCGGCTTGCGCCTGCTGCTGGGCGAGTTGGGCCGCCGCGATCAGGCGGAAATAATGCTCGGCGTGCTGGAGGTAGCTTTCGGCGGCCACCGGATCGCCGCTGGTATGCGCGTCGCGCGCCAGCTGGAGATATTTCTCCGCGACGTGCTGCGCGTTGCCGCGGATCTTCACGTCCGGCCCGTTCGATTCGTAGGAGCGAGACAGCGGGTTGGGGCCACGACGATTGTTGTTGTTGTTGTTGTTGCGGCCGCGCATGCGCTTGTTCTGACCGGGTCTCATCAAAGGAGGAGTCTCCAACCAAGGGCGGGTTTGGCCCCGCGAAGCGTCGCGCCGCACGATTGCGGCATTCGCGCCGATCAGGGCGCGCTTTGCGAGGGCTTGCGGGACGGCTTCAAAGGGCGATCACGATCCGTCAAAAGAGCGGTGCGGCGAATGCCGCGCGCCCGGCGGGGCGGACATCGCGCCGGGCAGGTGCGCGCCGTGGCACGCGACTCGATTCCGACGCGGGATTTCTGGACTCCATATAGCGCTTTCCGCGCGGAACTCCAAATGATTTGAATTCGACGCTTCCGCCGGCCGTTTCGCAGGCCGTGGCGGGCAGCGCGCGACATGGTTAATGGAACCATGTCGTCGCCCTTCGAACTCTCGCTCCTGACGCCTGCCGCCGTGGCGGCGGCCGAACGTCGGGCCTTCGCGGCCGGCGTCGAACCCTTCGACCTGATGCG
>JAGWKJ010000335.1 GCA_028865375.1 Hyphomicrobiales bacterium
CCTTCTCCGCCTCCGCCCGCGCATGGGCGGACCTGTGCGCCTCGATCTCGGCGTTCGCGGCTTCCGCTTGCGCCATCAGCGCGACGTTGGCGCGGTCGAGCGCGTCGCGTTCGGCATGGGAAGCGTCGAGCCGGCGGGCGACGGCGTCGCGTTCGCGCTGCGCTTCCGCCGCTTCGGCCCGCGCGGCTTCCTTCTCCGCCTCCGCCCGCGCGTGGGCGGACTTGTGCGCCTCGATCTCGGCGTTCGCGGCTTCCGCTTGCGCCAGCAGCGCGACGTTGGCGCGGTCGAGCGCGTCGCGTTCGCGCAGGGCGTCGCGATGCGCCTGTTCGGCTTGGACCAATGCATCGTCGAGCGCGGCGGCGACGCCGGCGGCGACGCCTCGGTCGATGATGCCGCGCGCCGTCAACGCGTCGCGCTCCCTCAGCGCGTCGCGGCGCCCCGCCTCCGCTTCCGCCGCCGCGCCTTGGGCGGCGGCCAGCGCCGCCTTGTGCGCCTCGAGTTCGGCGCTCGCATGGTCGAAGCGCCGCGCGAGATCGGCGCGTTCGGCCTCCGCGGTTCCGGCCGCCTCCGCATGTGCGACGAGCGCTTCCGCGTGCCGGCGGACCAACTCCGCAAGGTCTTCGCCCGTCTCCTTCTGCCGCGCCCGGGCGTCGTCCAGGTTCAACTCGATTTCCGCGAGCATGGGCCCGAACAATCCGCCGGCGGCGTCGAGGCGCGCCCGCAAGTCGTCCAGCGCGGCCATCGCCGAATTCGATTGCGGGTTCCGGGCCAGTTCGACGAGCGCGTCGTAGGCTTGGATCGCCCAAGCATGGACGTCGGAACGACCGGACCAGACGCCGTCGTCCGTATCGTGATGCACGAGATCGGACGAGAGGAAGCGGTCCACCTGCGCCGCGTTCCTGTCCGAGAGGCCCGGCAAGCGGATGTTCGCGTCCCGTTCGATGCGTCCGACGACCGCACGCCAATCCGTGCGAAAATCCCGCCAAGAAAAAAAGGACCGCGGCAACGATCGGCTGTGCCATTCGGCGTCCAGCACGTGACGGAGCCAAATCGCGATCCCGACGCGCACCGGCACCGCTTGGGCCGCGTGCAAGGAATTCGCCGCGTCGAACGGGGAACGGAATGGCAGCGCGAAACGCGGCGCGACGTCCAGTTCCCTCAGCACGTCCAACCAGAACGGCAGCAGGCGGCAAATGCGCGGATCCTTCAAGACCGCGAGCGGCGCGCCGTCATATTCGCCGACGAACAGCTCGGCGGCGCGCCGGCGGAATTCCGCGGCGGTCGGTGACGCGTTCCAGGCGGGATCGATGGCGCGCCAGTCGGCCCATTCGCTGCCCGCGGCGGCAAGAAGGCGCTCGTTCAGGTCGGTGATCGGCGTCGATTCGAAATAGCCGCGGGCGTTCCGAAAGTCGCCTTGCATCAATGTCTTGGGCGCCGTGCCGCCGACGATACACAGCGCGCCGGCGACGGAACTCGTGCCGCTGCGGTGCGTTCCCAGCACCATCAACGCTTCGGTCATGCTCGATTCCCTCACGTCCCCGGTTGCGGATAGGGTCGCAATTCGACCATTCCGGGGGCTCGTACCTCGACGGGCGAGCCGGTCAACGTTTTAGCGCCGCATCGTCGGTCGTCAACGTGGCTTGCACCTTGCTAGTCCCTTGATCGGTGCAAGAGCCGGTGGTCGATGGCCGATCTCCCCGGCCATCGCCCGGGCTGAAATCCTCCCATCATCCCCGCATTGCACCGCGCCCGGCCCGCCTTGCCGCTTGCGACTCGAGGGCGGGCGCGGCACAGGTGAGGCGTGAAATTCCTCCCCACGTTCCTCGACGAAATCCGGGCCCGGATTCCGGTGTCCGAAATCGTCGGCGAAAAGGTGCGCCTGAAAAAACAGGGCCGCGAATGGGCGGGCCTGTCGCCGTTCAACGCCGAGCGCACGCCGTCGTTCTTCGTCAACGACCAGAAGGGCTTCTACCACGATTTCTCGTCGGGGCGGCACGGCGACGTGTTCCGCTTCCTGATGGAGACCGAGGGCCTGAGCTTTCCCGAGGCGGTAGAGCGGCTCGCCTCGCGCGCCGGGCTGGAAATGCCGCGTTTCGAGCCCGCCGACGCAGAGCGCGAAAAGGCGCGCGCCGGCCTGCACGAAACGCTGGCGCACGCGCAGGCTTGGTTCGAGGCGCAGCTCAAGGGCCGCGCCGGCGAGGCCGCCCGCGCCTATCTCGACCGCCGCGGCCTGAGCGAGCCGATCCGACGCGAATTCGGCATCGGCTTCGCGCCCGACGCGCGTTTCGCGCTGCGCGACCACCTCGCCGCCAAGGGCGCGAGCGCGCAGACGATGATCGACGCGGGGCTCCTGATCCACGGCGAGGGCATCGCGGTCCCCTACGACCGCTTCCGCGACCGCGTGACGTTCCCCATCGCCGATCGCGCGGGCAAGGTGATCGCCTTCGGCGGGCGGGCGATGTCGGCGGAGGCGAAGGCGAAATACCTCAATTCGCCGGAGACCGAGCTGTTCCACAAGGGCGCCGGGCTCTACAATTTCCATCG
>JAGWKJ010000336.1 GCA_028865375.1 Hyphomicrobiales bacterium
AGCAGGACATTCTGGGCGACCGCCTGGTGCGGCCGCGCAAGGCAAGCCGCAAGCTCGACAACTTCATCTCGGAGGTCACGAGTCTGTCCACCGGCGACATCGTCGTCCATGTCGAGCACGGCATCGGCCGCTTCGCCGGCCTGCGCACGGTGGAAGCGGCCGGCGCGCCGCACGATTGCCTGGAACTGCATTACGCCGGCGGCGCGAAGCTGTTCCTGCCCGTCGAGAACGTCGACCTGCTGACGCGATACGGCTCGGAGGATTCCGAGGTCCAGCTCGATCGGCTGGGCGGCGCAGGCTGGCAGCAGCGCAAGGCGCGGCTGAAGAAGCGCGTGCGCGACATCGCGCGCGACCTCGTGCGGCTGGCCGCGCAGCGCATGACGCGCGCCGCGCCCAAGCTGGCGGCCGCGCACGGCGCCTACGAGGAATTCGTCGCCAAGTTCCCCTGGGACGAGACGGACGACCAGTCGCGCGCGATCGACGCCACGCTGGCCGACCTCGCCGCGGGCCGACCGATGGACCGGCTGGTCTGCGGCGACGTCGGCTTCGGCAAGACCGAGGTCGCGCTGCGCGCCGCCTTCGCCGCCGCCGCCTCGGGCAAGCAGGTCGCCGTCGTGGCGCCCACCACGCTGCTCGCGCGCCAGCACCATCGCAACTTCAAGGAACGCTTCGCCGGCACGCCCCATTCCGTCGGGCGCCTGTCCCGCATGGTCGGCGCGCCGGAGCGCCGGGAGACCAAGCTGGCGCTCGCCGACGGGTCGCTCGACGTCGTGGTGGGCACCCACGCGGTGCTGGGCAAGGACGTCGAGTTCAAGGACCTCGGCCTCGTCGTGATCGACGAGGAGCAGCATTTCGGCGTCGTCCACAAGGAACGCCTCAAGAAGCTGCGCGCCGAGGTCCACGTGCTCACGCTGTCGGCGACGCCGATCCCGCGCACGCTGCAGCTCGCGCTGACCGGCGTCCGCGACCTGTCGATCATCGCCACGCCGCCGGTCGATCGGCTGGCTGTGCGCACCTTCGTCACGCCGTTCGACGCGCTGATGCTGCGCGAGGCTCTGTTGCGCGAGCGTTTCCGCGGCGGCCAGAGCTTCTACGTCTGCCCGCGCATCGACGATCTCGGCGAGGCGGCGGAGTTCCTCGCCAAGACCGTGCCGGAAGCGCGTTTCGTCGTCGCCCACGGCCGCATGGCGGCGACCGAGCTGGAAGACAAGATCGGCGCCTTCTACGAGGGCGAATACGACGTGCTGCTGTCGACCGCGATCGTGGAGTCGGGCCTCGACATCCCGCGCGCCAACACGCTGGTCGTGCATCGCGCCGACATGTTCGGGCTGGCGCAGCTCTACCAGCTGCGCGGCCGCGTCGGGCGCTCCAAGGCGCGCGCCTACGCGCTGTTCTGCGTGCCGGCCGAGCGGCCGGTGACCGCCCAGGCGGAAAAGCGGCTGAAGGTGCTGCAATCGCTGGAAGGGCTCGGCGCCGGCTTCACGCTCGCCAGCCACGACCTCGACCTGCGCGGCGCCGGCAACCTGCTGGGCGACGAGCAATCGGGCCACGTCAAGGAGGTCGGATACGAACTCTACCAGCGCATGGTGACCGACGCGGTCGCCGCCCTCAAGCGCGGCGAGGAAGCGCCCGCCGAGGACGCCTGGTCGCCGACGATCTCGCTGGGCGCGCCCGCCACGCTGCCCGCTTCCTATGTCGCCGACGAGCAGGTGCGGCTGCAACTCTACCGCCGCCTCGCCGACGTGGAGGGCGACGCCGAGATCGACGCCTTCGCCGCCGAGCTGATCGACCGCTTCGGTCCGGCGCCGCCGGAGGTCGGGCAGTTGATGAAGCTCGTCGCCGTGAAGACGCTGTGCCGGCGCGCCAACGTCGCGCGCGTCGAGGCGGGCCCCAAAGGCGTCACGCTCGCCTTCCGCGACGACAGCTTCGACGATCCCGCCGCGCTCATGCGTTGGCTGGCGCAGACGCCGGACGCGCGCGTCAGGCCCGACAAGCGCATCGTGTTCCAGCGCGATTACGCGAGTCTCGAGGAGCGGCTCGACGGCGCCCGCGACATCCTGCGCCGGTTGGCCGCGATGGCGGAACGCAAGAAGGCGGCGTGAGGCCTCAGCGCGCCCGCGCCGCCTTGCAACGGGCCGGCTTCGCGCATTTCGGATCGGCCGCCTTGGCCTTGGAGGCCGGCACGGGCGCGCCGGCGATGCCGGCTTCCCGGGCGGCGATTTGGTCGGGCGTGAGCAGCGGCTTGCGCGCGGGCTCGACGGGCGGCCGCAGCGGCAGATAGCCGACGCTCGCGGCGGCCGGACGGCTTTCGACGACGAAGGGCTTGGCCGGCGGCGGATCCTCGCCCAACCCGAGCGCCTTGATCCAAGGCGGCACGGCGGAATCGTCCGGCGCAACCGATTGCGCGAGGGCGGGCCCGGCGAGGAGGAGACCGAGCCCCGCGGCCACGAGCGCGAGGCGCGACGAACGCCCGCTTGGCCTATGGATTTCCATCGCCGGAACCTGTTATGTCGGGACGCCGCGCATCCGACGCGGCGGGGCG
>JAGWKJ010000337.1 GCA_028865375.1 Hyphomicrobiales bacterium
GATAGGGACGGTCCAACGCACCGTCGAACACGGAGTCGGTCGAGAGGTGCAACAGGGGAAGTCCCCGCGCAAAAGCCGCCGCGGCCACGGCGCCGGCGCCTTCCGCATTGACGCGCATCGCGAGGTCCGGCTCCGACTCGGCCTTGTCGACAGCGGTGTAGGCGGCGGCATTGACGACGACGTCGCCGTCGACGCCTTCGAGCGCCCGAGCGACGCCGGCGGGATCGGCGAGGTCGAACTCGGGCCGGCCGACGAGGCGCACCTCGACGCCGGCGACGGGTCCGCGCTCGGCCAGTGCGCGCGCGACCTGTCCCTGCGTACCGGTGACGATCAGGCGCATCGCGTCACCCGAAATACGCCGGCAAGTCGCGCAAGCGCGGAAGCTTGGCGTCCTTGTCGGACAGGATCGGCGGTCGGTCGAGCTTCGGCCAGGCGATCGCGAGGTCGGGGTCGTCCCAAGCCACGCCCATGTCGTGCGCAGCGGAATAATGGGCCGTGACCTTGTAGAGGACCTCGACGTCGGGTGTCAGCGTCAGGAAGCCGTGCAGGAATCCCTTGGGCACGAGCAGCTGGCGCCAATTGTCCGCCGACAATTCCACCGCCACGTGCCGTCCGTACGTCGGCGATCCCGTCCGGATGTCGACCGCGACGTCGAGGATCGCCCCGCGCAGGCAGCGGATCAGCTTGTCCTGCGCCATCGGCGGCGACTGGAAGTGCAAGCCGCGCAGCGTTCCCATCTCGGCCGAATAGGACTGGTTGTCCTGCACGAAGTCGAGATCGACGCCTTCGGCCGCGAGCGCGTGACGGTTGTGGACCTCGGAAAAGAACCCGCGCGCGTCGCCGAATTTGCGCGGCGTCACGATCTTGACCGCGGGGATCGCGGTGGCCTCGACGAGGGCGGACATCGGCTCAGCCCGCCGCCGCGACGGACGGCGCGGCGACGCCGAGCCGCTCGCCCCGATACGTCCCCGACCTGATGGGCTCCCACCAATCGCGATTGGCGAGATACCATTCGACCGTCTTGCGCAAGCCGGTCTCGAAGGTCTCGCGCGGCCGCCAGCCGAGGTCGGCCGCGATCCGGTCGGCGTCGATCGCGTACCGGCGGTCGTGACCCGGCCTGTCGGCGACGAACGAGATCAAGCGCCGGCGCGGACCCGCCGCGTCCGGCGCCAACTCGTCGACGAGGTCGCAGATCGCCTGCACGACGTCGATGTTGCGGCGCTCGTTCCGTCCGCCGACGTTGTAGCTCTCCCCAACGCGACCGCGCGCGACCACTTCCAGCAGCGCCTCGGCGTGGTCCTCGACGTAGAGCCAGTCGCGCACGTTGTCGCCGCGGCCGTAGACGGGCAGCGGCTTGCCTTCCAGCGCGTTGAGGATGACGAGAGGAATGAGCTTCTCGGGGAAGTGATAGGGGCCGTAATTGTTCGAGCAGTTCGTGAGAACGACCGGCAGGCCATAGGTATGGCCCCACGCGCGCACGAGATGGTCGGAGGCCGCCTTCGATGCCGAATAGGGCGAGGTCGGCGCATAGGGCGTGTCCTCGCGGAAGTGGCCCTCCGCGCCGAGCGATCCGAACACCTCGTCCGTCGATATGTGGTGGAACCGGAACCCCGCCGCCCGTTCCTTGGGCAGGGAACGCCAATGCCGCAGCGCCTCCTGCAGCAGCACGAACGTACCTTCGACGTTGGTGCGGATGAACTCGCCCGGGCCGTCGATGGACCGGTCGACGTGGCTCTCGGCGGCGAGGTTCATGATCCAGTCCGGATCGAAATCGGCGATCGCCCGGCCGGCCTCGTCCGCGCTCGCGATGTCGCCGCGCACGAACGCGTGCCTCGCATCGGAGGCGACGGGCGCCAGCGACGCCAGATTGCCGGCGTAGGTCAGCTTGTCGAACGAGAGGACCCGATGCGGCGTCTCGCGCACGATGCGCCGGACGAGCGCGGAACCGATGAAACCGGCCGCGCCGGTGACCATGATGCGCATGTGCGGACAAGCCGGAAATTGAATGACGGGAAAACGAAACGATGGTCGAAACTCTTGGCCTCTGGTCCGGGCGCCTGTCAACCAAGCCCCGTCCCGGCCGGCCGCCGGCGTCGGCCGTTCAGCGTGGAGAGAACCGCGCGAAGTCGCCGGAATAGACCTTCGGCAGCGGCGGCGCGTAAGGCCCGCGTCTGGAGGTCTTCAAGCCGAGACGCGCCAAGCCTTCCGCGAACGCGACGGCGCAGGCGACGCCGTCGAGCACCGGCGCGCCGACGTCGCGCGCGATGTCCGCCGCGAGGTCGGCCATGCCCGCGCAACCCAGCACCACCGCGTCCGATCCGTCCTCGACAAGCGCCAGCGCCACCTCGGCCGCTATCGCGGCACGGGCCCGCGAGCCGGGCCGCTCCAGTTCGAGCACCGGCACCTCGGCCGCGCGCACGCGGGCGCACCGCGCGGCGAGACCGTATTTGACCAAGTTCCTCTCGATGGGCGCGATCGAGCGCGACAGCGTCGTGACGACGGAAAACCGGTGCGCGATCATCGAAGCGGCATG
>JAGWKJ010000338.1 GCA_028865375.1 Hyphomicrobiales bacterium
CGCGCCGTTCGAGCTTCGCGAAGGCGCGCAACAGGACGCCGAAGCCCTTGTCGGCGACGAGGCGCCCCACCGCGACGACCAGCGGCGGGCGCGCGGCGAGGGAAGCCGCGTCGAGCGGGGCGGGCGTCGGCGACGGCGCGGCGGGATTGTGGATGACGCGGACACGCGACGGCGGCGCGCCGAACCGCGCCACGAGGTCGTCGCGCAGGACCTCCGACACCGCGACGCTGGCGGCGGTCGCCCGCGCGATGGGGCCCGCGAGCCGATAGCCGACGTCGCTCAGCCGGCCGCCGCGCTCGGTCTCGTAAAACCCGTGGTGGCTGACGACGGCATTGCCGAGGCGGCCCGCCAACGCCGCGGCCGCCGCGTGTTTCAGGTTGGAGACCGCAAGCGCCGACAGGCTGGCGTCGGGCCGCTCGCGGCGCAGGATGCCCGCCAGCGCCAGCACGGCCCGGCCGTGGCCGCCGGGCAGAGCGCGCAACGGCACGCCGCCGAGGGCGGCGCGATTTTCGGCGGCTTCGAAATCGACGACGAACGACACGTCGTGTCCACGCCCGGCGAGCCCCGCCGCGAGGCGCGCCCAGACGCGCTCCGCCCCGCCGCCGACGAGGCCGTGCGTGTAGAACAGCAGGCGTCGGCCCATCGACGGCTTCCCGAATCGCGGCGCGCGAGGCGCGTCTTCGCTGTAATCGGCGGCGCGGCGGGGCGGAAGCGCGCGCACGCGGCGGGCGCATCGTGAGGCCGGTCCGCCTCTTGCTGCCGCAGGACGGCCTGCGGCGCTGGCACGTCGCGCTCGCCGATCGGCTGGCGCGCGACGGGCGGACGGTCGCGGTCGACTTGGCGCACGCGGGCCCGCCCACGACGCCGGGTCTGGCGCTCGTCGAGACGCTGGAGCGCACGTTGCTGCGGCGCGGATCGCGGCCCTGCCCGCTCGACGCCGCCGACGCCGCCGACGCCGCGGACCTTCCGACCGGGCGCCCGGCGCAGGAAGGCGAATTGGTGGTCGACCTGACCGGCGCGCCGTCGCCGCGCGCGGGCGCGCTCGCCCCCACTTTCGACGGCCTGTTCGGCGACGACGCGCGCGACGCCATTTTGCTCGACGGCCGCGCGCCTTGGCTCGAACTGGTCGATCCGGCGGCCGCCCCGCCTCTCTCCTTCGGACGGGCGCTGCCCGCCGTCGACCGGCCCTGGACCTTGCGGTTCGGCCGCGCCGCGGTCGCCACGCGCATCGCCACGCTGATCGAGGCGGCGCTGTCGCGCACGCCGCCCATCCCTTTTCGCGCCTCGGCGCCGGCGGCGAGGGGCCGTGCGCGCGGCCCGTCCGGCTTCGCGCGCGACCTGCTGGCCGATGGCATACGGCGGCGGCTGACGCGCCTGGTCGTCGACGATCATCATTGGCGCATCGGCTGGCGGGCGGTCGGTCCCGGGGGATCCACGCTGGCGAGCGGCCGCTGGCCGGCGGGCGCGCGGTGGCGGTGGCTGATGGACGACCGGCGGCGCTATTACGCCGATCCGTTCCCCTTCGAGCGCGACGGCCGGACGTTCGCGTTCTGCGAGGACTATCGCTACGCCACGGGGCTGGGGGCGCTCTGCGTCTTCGAGGTCGATTCGGCGGGCGCGCCCGGCCCGGTGCGGACGATCCTCGAAGAGAACGTGCATTTCTCCTATCCGTTCGTGTTCGAGCACGCGGGCGAGACGTGGATGATGCCCGAGACGTCGGGCGCGCGCGAACTCCGACTCTATCGCGCGACGCGCTTTCCGGACCGCTGGACCCTCGACCGCACGTTGATGTCGGGGATTTCGGTCTCCGACGCGACGATCATCGAGGACGGCGGACGGCATTGGCTGCTCGCCACCACCGACGAAGGCGGATCGAGCTGGGATTGCCTCTCGGTATTTTCCGGTCCCGGGCCGCTCGGGCCGTGGACGCGCGAAGGCGACGGACCGGCACTGATCGACGCCTCGTCCGCGCGGCCGGCGGGCCGGATGTCGCGCGTCGGCGGCGAATTGCGACGTCCGGTTCAGGACTGCACGACGGGCTACGGCGGCGGACTGGCGATCTGCCGGATCGACGCGCTGGGCGGCCCCGGCGCGTTCGCCCAAACCGTGCTGTCGCGGCTCGAAGCGCCGGCAGGCGCGGGCGCGCATGGCGTCCACACGCTCAACCTCGGCGGCGGCTTCGAGTTCATCGACGCGCTGATCCCGCGTCGTTGGCGCGGCGATCCGGAGCGCCAAAGGTGATCTCGCGCCGCGCCTTGCTGGCGGGCGCCGGGGCGACCGCGGGCACCGGCGCCGCGCGCGCGTCGGATGCGCCGACGCTCGCCGGCTCCGCCCGGTCGGCGGGTCTTTTGTACGGCGCCTCGATCGACGACGCGGCCTTCGCGCATCCCGCCTACGAAGCGCTCTACGCCGGCGAGACGGCGATCGTGGCGACGGACGTCGCCTTCAAGTTCGATTGGCTGCGACCCGCGCCGGACCGTTTCGACTGGTCGCGCGCCGACCGCATCGTCGATTGGGCGGCGAAGAACGGCAA
>JAGWKJ010000339.1 GCA_028865375.1 Hyphomicrobiales bacterium
ACGACGTGATAGCCGCTGTCGACGTGCAGGATCTCGCCGGTGACGCCGCGCGACATCGGGGACAGCAGGTAGACCGCGCTCTCGCCGACCTCCTCGATCGTCACCGTGCGGCGCAGCGGCGCGTTGTACTCGTTCCACTTGAGAATATAGCGGAAATCGCCGACGCCGGCCGCCGCCAGCGTCTTGATCGGCCCCGCCGAGATGGCGTTGACGCGGATGTTCTTCTCGCCGAGATCGGCGGCGAGATAGCGCACGCTCGCCTCGAGCGCCGCCTTGGCGACGCCCATGACGTTGTAGTGCGGCATCCATTTCTCGGCGCCGTAATAGGTCAGCGTCAGCAGGGAACCGCCCGCGGGCATCAGCTTCTCGGCGCGCTGCGCCACCGCGGTGAAGGAATAGCACGAGATCAGCAGCGACTTGGTGAAGTTCGCCTCGCTCGTCTCGACGTAGCGGCCGGTCAGTTCGTCCTTGTCGGAAAAGGCGACGCAATGGACGACGAAGTCGATCGCGCCGAACAGCCTGCCGGTCTCGGCGAACGCCGCGTCGATGGTCGCTCCGTCGGTGACGTCGCAATGGCCCACGACATGGGCGCCGATGTCGGCGGCGAGCGGACGCACGCGCTTCTCGAGCGCCTCGCCCTGGAACGTGAGCGCGATTTCCGCGCCGGCGTCGCGCGCCGCCTTTGCGATGCCAAACGCGATCGAGCGATTGTTGGCGACGCCGAGGATCAGGCCCTTTTTTCCGGCCAGAACGCCGGCCGCGCCGCCCTGCGACATCATGAAACCCCCAGACTGAATCGGCGCTCAATAGGGAAATCGGCCGGCCGTGGCAATCTTTGAAAGCGGTTTGGGCGCCCGCCGCGCTTGATTTGCCTCGAATCGTTCCCATAAATGCGCGCCGGCCGCCGTGGGCTTCCTCCGCGGGCCGTTTTCGAGGGATTCATTCCATGCTGAAAAAAGTTCTCGTCGCCGCCGCCGTCGGTTCGATGGTCCTGGGATCGGCCTTCGCCGCCACCATGGACGCCAAGAAGCCGGCGATGAAGCCCCAGTCCCCGGCGGGCATCGAGTGCTCGAAGGAAGCCGACGCCAAGGGCCTGCACGGCGCCGCGCGCAAGAAGTTCCGCGCCAAGTGCAAGCACGACGCCATGGGCAAGATGGGTGGCGCGATGAAGCCGAAGAAGAAATAATCCGGTCCGACATGTCCGAATGGCCGGGCGCGTCCCGGCCATTTTCGTTTCACCCGGATACCCCATGCCCGCCAGACGCAAAGCCGCCCCGCCGCCGCCAGAACTCGCGACGCTGCGCGACTTCTGGCGCCACGCGGTCTCGCGCTTCCGCGAGGCCGGGCTGACGTACGGGCACGGCACGGCCGACGCGACCGACGAGGCGGCGTTCATCGTGCTGGAAGGCCTGCACCTGCCCATCGACCGGCTGGAGCCCTTCCTCGACGCGCGGCTGACCGCGCCCGAGCGCAAGCGCCTGCACGGGCTGATCGAGGCGCGGGCGACCACGCGCAAGCCCGCCGCCTATCTGCTCGGTCGCGCCTATGTGCAGGGCCATCCGTTCCGTTGCGACGAGCGCGCGCTGGTGCCGCGGTCCTTCGTCGCCGAATTGCTGCTCGGCGGGGCGATCGCCGGTCCCGAGTCGGGACTGATCGACGACGTTTCGTCGGTCGGATCTGTGCTTGACCTTTGCTGCGGCGGCGGTTCGATCGCCATCCTGGCCGCGCTGACGTTTCCGCAGGCGAAGATCGACGCGGTCGATCTGTCGGCGGCGGCGCTGGCGCTGGCGCGCGAGAACGTCGCCGATTACGGGCTCGGCGCGCGGGTAGAGCCGATCGAGGGCGACCTGTTCGCGCCGGTGAAGGGCCGGCGCTACGACCTGATCCTGACCAACCCGCCCTACGTCGACGCCGAGGCGATGGCCGGCCTGCCGGCCGAATATCGTGCCGAGCCGGGCCTCGCTCTCGACGGCGGGCGCGACGGGCTCGACCTCGTTCGGCGCATCTTGAAGGACGCCAAGCGACACTTGGCGCCCGGCGGCTGGCTGGTGTGCGAAATCGGAGAGGGCCGCGAAGCCTTCGAGGCGACCTGGCCGCGCCTGCGGGTGCTGTGGCTCGACGCGGCCGAGGCGTCCGGCGAGGTGTTCGCCATGCGCGCGGCCGATCTGTGAGCCGGTCGCGCCGACCCGACCCGCTTTCCGCTTGCGGCGGGCCCCCGCCCTGCCTATAAGCGCGCCGCTGGATGCCGCATCGCGGGCCAGAGTCGGAGTGTAGCGCAGCCTGGTAGCGCACCTCGTTCGGGACGAGGGGGTCGGAGGTTCGAATCCTCTCACTCCGACCATGATTTTCCGGATCGATCCCGCGCGGCCGGCGGCGTCGCCATTGTCCGCGCCGGCGGGCGGCACTAAGGTCCGCCCTTCGCCGGCCAAGCCGGCGCCAATCCAAGACATCGGAGCCTCGCCATGACCTTCGTCCTGCCCGACCTGCCCTATTCCCACGACGCGCTCGGGCCCTACATGTCGCGCGAGAC
>JAGWKJ010000340.1 GCA_028865375.1 Hyphomicrobiales bacterium
GCCGCGCACCAGCCGATGGTGGCGCCAGCGCGGCGCCGGCAGGCCGAGCAACGCCTGCAACAGGCGATGCAGATGCGTCGCCTCGCGCAGGTCGGCGCCGCGCGCCACGTCGGTGATCGACTGATCGGCGTCGTCGACGACGACGCAGAGGTGATAGCCGCCCGGCGCGTCCTTGCGGGCGAGGACCGCGTCGCCCCAGATTTCGGGGCGCGCGCGCAGGACGGCGGGCCGGTCTCCTTCGCCCCATTCCTCGATCGCGAGGTCGCCCGGCGCCGCCTCGATCGCGCGCGCCATGTCGAGCCGCCACGCGAAGGACGCGCCGGCGCCGGCGCGGTCCTCGATCTCCGCCCTCGGCATGGCTTTGCAACGGCAGGGCGCGACGGGCGCGCCGTCGGGATCGCGCGGCCCGTCCGGCGCCGCCGCGGCCCGCGCGCGCAGATCCGCGCGGGTGCAGAAGCAGCGATACAGCAGGCCGCGGCCGTCGAGCGCTGCGAGCGAACGCGCGTAGACGTCGAGCCGCGCCGATTGCCTCGGCGCCTCGCCGTCGAAGCGGACGCCGAGCCACGCCAGGTCCTCGCGGATCGCCTCGACATGAACCTCGCGGGCGCGGGTCGCGTCGATGTCCTCGATCCGCAGCAGCAGCGTCCCGCCCGGGGCGCGGGCGAGGCGTTCGTTGAACAAGGCCGAATAGGCATGGCCGAGGTGCAGGCGGCCGTTGGGCGTCGGCGCGAAGCGCAGGCGAACGGGGGCGGCGGCCGTCATGACGATCCGATGCGCCGGCGCCCGTTTGCGCGCAAGCGGCGCGACCGTTCCAACCGGCCGCGGGACGCGCTACAGCGGGCGGCCGCCGACGGGCGGCGCGAGGCCCCCATGACGACCAGCCGGACCAAGCCGCCCGAAACCCTCGCCGACCTGCGCGTCGACATCGACCGCATCGACGGCGAACTGCACCGCTCCCTGATCGAGCGCGGCGAGATCATCGACCGGCTGATCGCCATCAAGGCCCGGCAGGGCGGCGGGTCGGCGTTCCGGCCCGAGCGCGAGGCCTCGATGATCCGCGCCATCGTGCGCCGGCATCGCGGCGCGCTGCCGCTGGACACGGTCGAGGGCATCTGGCGCGTCATCATTTCGACCTTCACTTACGTCCAGTCGCCCTATTCGGTGCACGCCGACTTTTCGGGCGGCGACGCCGCGATGCGCGATTGCGCGCGCTTCCATTTCGGGTTCACGACGCCTTGCGTCGTCCACATGGGACCGGCCGGCGTGATCGAAGCGGTCGCGCGCGCGCAGGGCGACCTCGGCCTGTGCCGGATCGATTCGGGGCCGGCCGCCGGCGCGTGGTGGCGCGGTCTCGTCCCGCCCGACGCGCCCAAGATCATCGCCCGCCTGCCGTTCGTCGAGCGAGCCGATCATCCCGCCGCCCTGCCCGTCTTCGTGGTCGCCAAGCCGCTGGCCGAAGCCGCCGCGCGCGACACTGACGTCTTCGCGGTCGCCACGGAGCGCTGGCGCGACGGCTTTCCCGCCGCGCTGGCGGCGCTCGGCGCGGAAATCGACGGCAATGCGGGCGACGCCTATGGCCTGTCGCTGATGGTCGGCGCGCCCGGCGGCGTCGGCAAGGAGCGGATCGTCGCCGCGCTCGACGGGGCGGGCGCGGGCGGCGCGCGCGCGGCCTGGATCGGTAGCCATGCCGCGCGCTATTCCCACGCGCCCTGAACGGGCGCGGATTCGGCTCAGCCGGCGCGCAGGACCTGCGGCGCGGCGGCCGCGGAAACCGCGCGCGCTTCGGCGGGACGCTCGCGCTGGTCGAGCGCTTCGCTCTTCGCCAGTTCCTCGCGAGCCTCTTCGTGGGCGGCCTCGGCGGCGCGCAACTGGCTGCCGAGGTCGTCGAGCGAACGCTTGACGTTGTCGCGGCGCTGGGCGGCCGCGCGCGCGTAGGTCGGATAGGCGAAATGCGTCGGGTCGGCGATGCCGGCGCGACGCTCTTCCGCGGCGATGTCGCGGTCGAGTTCGGCGATCAGCCGCGCGAACTCGGCCGACATGGCCTGGATCTGCATCACCCGACGGCGGCGTTCGTCCGCTTGGAAACGCTTCAGCCGGATCAAGGCATCGCGCGACTTCATTACCCGCTCCCCAAGATACGCATGGTCGACCGGATCGACGGCCCGCCGCGAGACAGGGGCATAGTGAACGGGAGTGGTTTCGGGACCGTTACGCCTTGCCCGGCGGCGTGATTCGCCCTTTAAGCCACCTCGCGGCCTCGGTCGTAGCGCCAAGACGCCAGCCAAGCGTCGGAAGCCAGAAGACCGTATCGGCCCTTTGCCACCTCGTCAAAGGTCGAGTCCTCGGAGTCGGTTAGCCGAATTCCTTCACGAATTTTCTTAACCCAGATTATGATCGTTTTTCTCAACCGGAACCGCGTGTTCGCGACCGATAAAGGCAAAATTCCCTTAAGGCTTGCGTTAAGGAATCACGGTTTGTTAACGAACGATGGTTAGCGTTTCGTGAGCGCGAATTTCATTTCGCCC
>JAGWKJ010000341.1 GCA_028865375.1 Hyphomicrobiales bacterium
GATCTCGTAGCCCTCGGCCGCCCCGCCCGAAGCCGCCGCCTCGACATAGGCGAAGGCGAGCGAGCGGCCGATCGTGTGCCCATAGCCGCCCGACGTCACCCAGCCTGCGACCTTGCCGTCGCGGAACAGCGGTTCGTCTCCGATCGCGTCGGCGTCGCTCGCCTCGACCTCGAACAGGCGCAGGCGGTGACCGACGCCGGCCGCGCGCGCCGTCGCCGCCGCCGCCGCGCCTGCGTAGTCGTCGCGCTTGGGGTCGAGGAACCGGTCGAGCCCCGCCTCGTGGGGATAGTAGATCGGCCGGTATTCGCGCGCCCAGGTGCCGAACGCCTTTTCGAGCCGGAGGCACAGCAGCGCGCGCAGGCCGTATTGCACGAGGCCGTGCGCGCGGCCCGCGTCGAGCAGCAGCGCGTGCAGCGCGCGCTGATATTCAGGCCGCACCCAGATCTCGTAGCCGAGCTCGCCCGAGAACGAGATGCGGCCGACGCGCGCGGGGATCATGCCCACGTCGATCTCGCGCATCGACAGGAACGGGAACGCCTCGCTCGACAGGTCCGCGTCGACGAGGTCCGCGAGCAGGTCGCGGGCTTTCGGACCGGCGATGGCGAAGCCCGGCCAATCCATCGAGGCGCCGCGGAGCGCCAGCCCCGGCGGCGGCTTCAACGCGGCGAAGCGACGGAGGTAATAGGTCTCCGCGCCCAGCGAGCAGACGAGGAAATAGCGCTCCTCGCCCAGTCGCGCGACCGTGAAGTCGCCGATCAGCTTGCCGATTTCGTTCAACATCGGGGCGAGCGAAATCCGCCCGACCGGCGGGATGCGTCCGGCCAGCGCGCGCCGCAGGAACGCGGTCGCGCCGGGGCCTTCGACCTCGATCTTCCCGTAATTCGCGGTCTCGGTGACGCCGACGCCGGACCGCACCGCGCGACATTCCGCGCCGACGTGGTCGTGCGCGTTGGAGCGGCGGAACGTCACGTCCTCGCGCGGCTCGACGCCGGGAGGTGCGAACCAGAGCGGGTTTTCCAGACCGCAATAATCGCCCATGACCGCGCCGTCGGCCACGAGGCGGTCGTAGGCCGCCGTCGTGCGCAGCGGCCGCGCGGCGGGCAGTTCCTCGTTGGGGAAGCGGATGCGGAAGCGACGCGCGTAGTTCTCGCGCACCTTGGCGTTGACATAGGGCCGCGTCGCCCAGGCGCCGAACCGCGCGACGTCCATGCCGAACACGTCGAAGCCGGGGTCGCCGTCGACCATCCAGTTCGACAGCGCGAGGCCGACGCCGCCGCCCTGGCTGAAGCCCGCCATCACCGCGCAGGCGACCCAGAAGTTCTCGACGCCCGGCACGGGGCCGACCAGCGGGTTGCCGTCCGGCGCGAAGGTGAAGGGCCCGTTCACGACCTTGCGGATGCCTGCCTTGGCGAGCTTGGGGAAGTGCTTGAACGCCGTCTCGAGACTCGGCGCGATGCGCTCGAGGTCGTTGGGCAGCAAGTCCTGCCCGAAGTCCCACGGCGTCTCGCGCGGCTGCCAGGGCACGCAGGCGCGCTCGTATGTGCCGATCAACATGCCGCCGCCCTCCTGGCGCATGTAGATCTCGCCCTCGAAGTCGATCACGTGGAAGCGGTCGACCTTGGGATCGATGATTTCGGGCAGGTCCTCCGTGATGAGGTAATGGTGCTCCATCGCCAGCACGGGCAGCTCGACGCCGACCATGCGGCCGACCTCGCGCGCCCACAGCCCGCCGCAATTGACGACGTGCTGGGCGCGGATCGTCCCCTTTTCGGTGACCACGTCCCATTCGCCGCCCGGCGCCCGGCGGATTTCGACCACGCGGTTGCGCCGGACGATCTCCGCGCCGGCGTCGGTGGCGCACTTGGCGTAGGCGTTGGTCACGCCCCATGGATCGACATGGCCCTCGACGGGATCGAACATCGCGCCGACGAAATGCTCCTTTTCGACGAAGGGGTACATCTTCGCCGCCTCGTCCACCGAGAGGATCTCGAGGTCCATGCCGAGATAGCGACCGCGCGCGCGCGCCATCTTCAGCCAGTCGAGGCGCTCCTTCGTGCCGGCGAGATTGAGGCCCCCCGTCATGTGCATGCCGACGTTCACGCCCGACGCGCGCTCGATCTCCTCGTAGAGGTCGATCGTGTATTGCTGCAGCTTGGCGACGTTGGGATCGCCGTTCAGCGTGTGCATCCCGCCCGCCGCGTGCCACGTGGACCCGGAAGTCAGCTCGGCCCGCTCGACCAGCACGCTGTCGGTCCAGCCGCGTTTGGCCAAATGATAGAGCACGCTGGCGCCGACGACGCCGCCGCCGATCACCACCGCGCGCGCATGGGACTTCATGGGACCGCTCCCTTGGCAGAAGGCGCGCGAGCGCGCGCGGAAAACGACGGAGGCGCACCGGCGCGCGCGAACGCCGCCGCGGCGACGCCCGCCGCGGCGAGGAAACAGGCGGCCGTGGCGGCGAAGGCAGCGCCGAGCGGCGCGACGGCGGCGACCGCCGCGAAACCCAGCGGCGCGGGCAGGC
>JAGWKJ010000342.1 GCA_028865375.1 Hyphomicrobiales bacterium
GCGCTCGCGCGAAGCGGCAGGCCGCGGCCGCGGGTCTCCGGCGCCGGCGCGCGCAACGACGGCGATTCCCGCCCGCGCGGCGGCCTCGCGCCAGGCGGAGGCGTCGCCCTTGGCGACGTTGGCGACGATGCCGGCGACCCCGGGCGCGGCGAGAAACGCCGCCGAGGCGACCTCCGACGCGCAGCCGGTGACGAACACCGGGCGGTCCGGCGCTGCGCGCCTCAGTCGGCGCACCGCCTTCATCGCGTCGCGCGCGGCTTGCGCGGTCACCGCGCAGGAATTGACGATCGCCGCCGGCCCGCCGAGCGCCGCCGACGCCGCCTCGCGGATCGCGCGCGTCTCCGCGATGTTCAGCCGGCAGCCGAAGGTCGCGATCTCGATGGGCGCCGCCGCGTTCACGCGGGCGCAAGCCAGCCGGGCTGGATGCGGCCCTCGAATTCGAGCTCGACCGGACCCGTCATCAGCACGTGCTCGTCGCCCTCGCGCCATTCGATTTCGAGGTCGCCGCCCGGTGGCGAGATCGTCGCGCGGCGGCCGACGAGCCCGCGGCGCGAGGCCGACACCAGCGTCGCGCAGGCGGCCGAGCCGCAGGCGCGCGTTTCGCCGACGCCCCGCTCGAACGTGCGCACGCGGACGCGCGTCGGCGTCATCGGCTCGGCGAACGTGACGTTGGCGCGCTCGGGAAACATCGGATGGCGTTCGATGCCGGGTCCGATCTTCCCGAGATCGAGCGCGTCGATGTCCGCCACGAAGAACACGACGTGCGGATTGCCCATGCTGGCGAAGGCGGCCGGGCCGAAGGCTTCCGCGCCCGGCACGGGCGCCGCGCGAGTGTCGGCGACTTCGCGCGCCAGCGGCACGTCGCGCCAGCCGAGCCGCGGCGCGCCCATGTCGATGGTGAAGCGCGCCGGCCCCTCGCGCCGGCATTCGAGCGATCCGACGCGCGTGTCGACGACGAGCCGGTCGCGTCCGTCGGCGCGCGTCAGCGCGAAGGCGACGCAGCGCATCCCGTTTCCGCAGGCGCCAGCCTCGCTGCCGTCGTTGTTGAAGATCGTCACCGCCGCGTCGGCGCCGGCGCGGGCGGGGTCGCGGATCGCCATCAGCTGATCGAAGGCGAGCGCCCCCCGCGCGTCGCGCGCCGCGTGCAGCGCGCGCGCCTGCCCGCCGCCCGACCCGGCGCCGGTGCGGCCGCGCAGGTCGAGCACGAGGATCTCGTTGCCGGCGCCGTTCATCTTGAGGAACGGCGCGCCGGCGAGGGAAACGTCGTCGCGCATCGCGTCCATATAGTCCCGTGCGGCGGAGACGGAAACCCGGATCGCTCCGCGCGGCGTTTTCGCGCGCGGGGCCACCATGCTATTTCACGCGCCGGAGGGACCCATGGACGCGACGGACGGGCGGCCGCCGAGGCCGATCAGGCTGGGCATGGTGGGCGGCGGCGAGGGCGCCTTCATCGGCGCGGTGCATCGAATGGTGGCGCGCCTCGACGGCCAGTACGAGCTCGTCGCCGGCGCGCTGTCGGCGTCGCCCGAAAAGTCCTTGCGCAGCGGTCGCGCGCTCGGCCTCGCCGACGCGCGCGTCTACGGCGACTGGGAGACGATGGCGCGGGCCGAAGCCGCGCGGCCCGACGGCGTCGAGGCGGTGGCGATCGTCACGCCCAATCACGCCCATGCCGGGCCGGTGCGCGGCTTCCTCGAAGCGGGCTTCGACGTGATCTGCGACAAGCCGCTGACGACGACGCTGGCGGAGGCGCGCGCGCTCGCCGCCGACGTCGCGCGCTCGGGACGCGTGTTCGCGCTCACCCACAATTACACCGGCTATCCGCTGGTGCGGCAGATGCGGGCCATGGTGCGCGAGGGAAGGCTCGGCCGGCTGCGGCTCGTCCACGCAGAATATCCGCAGGACTGGCTGACGCTGCCCATCGAGCGCGACGGCCAAAAGCAGGCGGAATGGCGCACCGATCCGGCGCGATCGGGCGCTGGCGGCGCGATCGGCGACATCGGCACGCACGCGTTCAACCTCGCCGAATTCGTCACCGGCTTGAAGGCGGAGGCCGTGTCGGCGGAACTGACGAGCTTCGTACCGGGCCGCGCGCTCGACGACGACGCGCAGATTCGCGTGCGCTGGTCGGGCGGCGCGCGCGGCGCGATCTGGTGCAGCCAGGTCGCGCCGGGCAACGAGAACGGTCTGCAATTGCGCGTCTACGGCGAGACGGGCGGCATGCATTGGCGCCAGGACGATCCCAACCGCCTGTATTTCACCGCGTTCGGCGAGCCGACCCGCATCCTCACGCGGGGCGGCGCGGGCACGGGGTCGGACGCCGCGCGCGCGACCCGCATTCCCGCCGGCCATCCCGAGGGATATCTCGAAGCCTTCGCCAACGTCTACGTCGAAGCCGCCGCGGCGATCCGCGCGCGCCGCGCCGGCTTGCCCGCGCCGCCCGACCTGCATTTCCCCGGCGTCGAAGACGGCGTGCGCGGCCTCGCTTTCGTCGAGGCGTCGGTCGCCTC
>JAGWKJ010000040.1 GCA_028865375.1 Hyphomicrobiales bacterium
TGGATGGGTCGTCCTCAGGTAGTCGTCGAGCGCGGCCAGGGCGGCCTTGGTCGTCGGCGTCGCGAGCGCGCTCCGGTCCGGCTGGCCGGGCCGCGAGGCGTGGCACTCGAAGCAGTCGACCTGCACCGCCGCATAGAGGTGGCAGGCGCGGCAGAAATGCCGCGGGTCGGCGGCGGTCACGGGCACGCCCTTCGAATCCTTCACGACGTGGCACGACACGCATCCCGCGATGCTGAACTCCGGCGTGCGCACGCCCTGATAGACCGTCATGTCGCGCTTCATGTAAAGCAGCTTCATGTGGTTGCGGCGCATGTAGGCGATGTCGCGGCCGCCGTGCGCCGCCCTCACCGTCGCCGCGTCGGCCGCGGACATCGGCGGCGGAGGTTCGATCGGCGAGACCGCCGAGCGGGCGTCCCACAACGCCTTGGCGGTCGGCCCGTCGGCCGACGCCCTCGACGCCAAGCCCGACAGCGCGGCGAGCCCGAGGGCGACCGCCGCGGCGGCCGCGCGCAGGAAGCGCCGTACCCTCATTCGCCCAGCCCCATCTGGATGTAGCCCGTCGGGCAGACGTCCGCGCAGATGTGGCAGCCGATGCACTTCGAATAGTCGGTGTAGACGTAGCGGCCGAGCGCGCGCTCTTTCTTGGGCACGCGCTGAACCGCGGTCTGCGGGCAGTAGATCACGCAATTGTCGCACTCGAAGCACATGCCGCAACTCATGCAGCGCTGGCCTTCCTTCCTGGCCTGCTCCTCGGTGATCGCGCTCATGCGCTCGCTGAAGTCGCCGATCACGGCTTCCGCGCCGACGTGGCGCTCCTGCCGTTTCGAGCGGCCGACGTAGCCGAAATGGCCGAGGTACAGGTCGTCGTGCGGGATGACCTGCGTCGCGCCGCGGTCCTCGTAATTGTGCACGGCGAACTTCGCCGCCGAGGTGCCGCGCGTCTGCACGTGGTCGTAGGGCGAAGGCTCGAGGCCGCGCCGGTGCAGCTCGTCCAGCAGGTTGAACTGGTGGACGTCGACCTTGGGTCGCCGTTCCTCCAGCGAGCCGTGCAGGAAATGGTCGATCGTCTCGGCCGCGATGCGGCCGTGGCCGATCGCGGTGGTCAGCAGGTGCGGCCGCACGGCGTCGCCGCCGGCGAAGTGCTTGTCCTTCTTGCGCACCTTGTAGACTTGGTCGACCGCGATCGCGCCGCGCCCGCCGTCGAGCGGCTCCAGCCCGTCCGAAAGATCGGCCATCTGGCCGATCGCCGAGACGATCATGTCGCACTCGACCTCGAATTCCGAGCCTTCGACCTTGCTCGGCACGTTGCCCTTCATCGTGCATTCGCACATCCGGAGGGCGCGCGCGCGGCCGTCGGGCCCGAGCACGACCTCGAGCGGCATCACGCCGCCGCGGATCTCGACGCCCTCGCGCTTGGCGTCCTCGCGTTCGTGCTCGGCCGCCGTCATCTTCTCGACCGGGAACAGGGAGGTCAGCACGACCGTCACGCCGCTGCGCTCCAGCACGCCGGCGACGTCGTGCGCCTGGTAGCCGTGCTTGGCGGCGCCGGCGGCGTCGGTCGCGTGCGGGTTGGAGATGTGGCCGAGGCGGCGCGCCACCGAGGCGACGTCGATCGACGTGTCGCCGCCGCCCACCACCACGATGCGCTTGGCGGTCGAGAACACCCAGCCGCGGTTGAACGCGTCGAGGAACTCGACGCCGGTGATGCAATTGACCGCGTCGGCGCCGGGCACCGGCAGCGGCCTGCCCTTCTGCGCGCCGATCGCCCAGAAGATCGCGTCATAGTCGCGTTCGAGGTCGGCGATGGAGATGTCCTTGCCGACGCGCACGCCGAGGCGCTGTTCCACGCCGTCGAACGCGAAGATGCGGCCGATTTCCGCGTCCAGCATCTCGCGCGGCGTGCGGTAGCCGGGGATGCCGAAGCGCATCATGCCGCCCATCTTGTCCTGCGATTCGAACACGGTCGACGCGTGGCCGTGCATCCGCAGGAAATAGGCGGCCGTGAGCCCTGCCGGGCCGCCGCCGATCACGGCGACCTTCTTGCCGCCGAGCGCGGGCGCGGCCGGCAGCCGCGTCGCGTTCTCGATCGCCCAGTCGCCGACATATTGCTCGACCGCGTTGATGCCGACGAAATCGTCGACCTCGTTGCGGTTGCATCCCGTCTCGCAGGGCGCCGGGCACACGCGGCCCATGGTGGCCGGGAACGGGTTGGCGCTCGCCATCCGGTCGAACGCGTAGCGCTGCCAAGGCATGTCCTTGACGGGGGGCTTGTCCATGCCGCGCGCGATCGACAGCCAGCCGCGGATGTCGTGGCCCGACGGGCACGAGCCCTGGCAGGGCGGCGCGCGGTGCACGTAGGTCGGGCACTTGTAGGACTTGTCGGCCTGGAAGATCTTGCTCGGGAGATCCTTCCAGTTCCACATCGTGTCGCCGTTTTCGAAGCGACGGTGCGTGAGTTTCGGTTCGTTCGCGCCTTCGGTCATGTCCGCCTCGCTCCGGTGCCTGTCAGCCCGCCGACTTGCGTCGGGCGTCGTATTCCTCGGCCTGCCGCGAGCCCGTGAGCAGGATCGCGTTCGAGACCATCTGGTGCACGCTGACGATCGCCTCGCGATCGAAGCCGTACATCGGCAGCACCTTGGAGAACTGCGCCTTGCAGATCGCGCAGATCGCCGCCATGTGCGTCACGCCGTGCTCTTCGGCGACCTCCTGCAGCGCGCGCATGCGCGGCTGCGCGCCCTTGGCGCGGACGTCCATCAGTTCGTCGGTGAGCAGGCCGCCGCCGCCGCCGCAGCAGAAGGTCTTCTCGCGCGTGGTCTCCGGCGCCATGTCGAAGAAGTGGTTGCAGGTCGCGCGCAGCACCGCTCGCGGGATCTCGAACTGCCCGCCCGGCGCATCGCCCATGCGCGAGGCGCGCGCGACGTTGCAGCTGTCGTGGAACGTGAGGCGGAAGGAATCGTTGGCGGCCTTGTCGAAACGGAGTTTGCCGGCTTCGATCAGGTCGTTGGTGAACTCGCAGATGTGCTGCGGCACGGGATAGGCCGGGTCGAGGAAGTCGAACGGCCCCGCCAGCGTGTCGAGGAAACTGTAGGCGACGCGCCAGGCGTGCCCGCATTCGCCGAACACCAGCCGCTTCACGCCGAGATCCTGCGCCGCCTTGCGGATGCGCAGGGCGACCTTCTTCATGTTCTCCTGCGAGCCGACGAACATTCCGAAGTTCGCCGCTTCCGAGGCGTAGGTCGACAGCGTCCAGCTCACGCCCGCCTCGTGGAACACCTTGGCGTAACCGATCAGGCCTTCCATGTGCGGGGAGGCGAAGAAGTCGGCGCTCGGCGTGACGAGCAACACGTCTGCGCCCTTGACGTCGAGCGGCAGCTTCACCGGGACGCCGGTCTCTTCCTCGATCTCGTCCTCGAGGCCCGCCAGCGTCGCCTTCAGCGCCTTGGGCGGCAGGCCGAGGTTGTTGCCGACCGAGAACACCTTGCCGATGATCTCGTTCGAGTATTTCTGCCCCATGCCGATCGTGTCCATGATGTCGCGCGCGGCCATGGATATCTCGGCGGTGTCGATGCCATAGGGGCAGAACACCGAGCAGCGGCGGCACTGGGAGCACTGGTGGAAGTAGCTGTACCAATCGGCGAGGACGTCCTTGGTCAGGTCCTCGGCGCCCACCAGCCACGGCACGACCTTGCCGGCCCAAGTGAAGTGGCGGCGGTAGACCTTGCGCAGCAGGTCCTGGCGGGCGACCGGCATGTTCTTGGGGTCGCCGGTGCCCAGGAAGTAGTGGCACTTGTCGGTGCAGGCGCCGCATTTCACGCACGAGTCGAGATAGACGCGCAGCGCGCGCGAGTTCTCCAGCAGCTCGCCCAACCGGAAGATCGCCTTGTCGTGCCAGTCCTCGACCAGCTCTCCGGGAAAGCCGAGCGCGGCCTGGTGGGCGGGGCCGGCGGCGAACGGCTTGGAATTCGCCATCGCGCCGCAGGCGAGCGTGGGAATCTCGATCGGATCGCCGTGGACCTCGGCCTTGGGATCGAAACCGGTGACGGCCGCCATCGTCGTCCTCCTAGGCCTTCGACGCGGGCTTGAGCAACGCGGACCGCGAAACGAAGCGCCGCTCGCGCGTGTCGTCGGGCTGGTTGCGCGACGGGCTGAAGAAGACGCCCGGCGCATGCAGCAGCTTCGAGAACGGGAACACGACCATCAGCGTCGCGACGAGCGAGAGATGGACCAGCAGCACGGGGTCGCCCGGCAGCGGCTCGACGCGCAACCGCATCAAGCCGAGGAAGAACGTCTTCAACGCCACGATGTCGGTGTGCGCGAGGTATTTCATCGCCAGGCCGCTCACCGTGATCGCGACCAGCAGCGCGAGCATGAGGTGGTCGGACGGGCCCGTGATGTAGCGGATGCGCTCGACGACGAAGCGGCGGCCCCACAGCGCGAACAGGCCGGCGGCCATCGGGAAGCCCGCCAGCACGCCGATCGGCTGTTCGAGCACGACCGGCCACGGCACCGGTTGCAGGAAATAGCGCAGGTGCTGGACGAGCGTCGCCAGCATCGCGGCGTGGAACACCCAGCCGAACGCCCAGGTCCACTTGTTGGCCTTGAACAGGCTCTGGAACAGCACGACCTCGCCCGCCAGCCGCACGGCGACGCCGGCGTGCGTCGTCGGCGCGGGCGTGGTGGGGATCCTCAGCGCCGCGGGGGTCTTCGCGTACAGCCGGATGCGATACGCCAGTCCGCCCGCGAGGACGAACGACGCCACATAGAACACAGCCGCGAAAATCCCCGAACGCATCCGTTCCTCCCGCATGGCGCCGCGCCAAGGCCGTCCGCCGAGGCGCGCGCCGCCCGGCCGGCCGGCCCCGCTGGGGGCCGGCCGGAGTTCATTGGGCGGGGTCCGCCGTCCGGCCGTCCCCGCTTGGGCCGTCGCGCCCGGTCTGCGCGCCGGGCCTACGCGTCAGACGCAGCCGGTCGGCTTGGGAAGGCCGGCGATCTTGCAGGCCTGCTTGGCGGGACCGTAAGGGAACAGGGCGTAGAGCGCCTTCTGGTCGCCCTTGTCCTTGCCGTATTTCTTCGTCATTTCCTTCACGAGGATGCGGACCGCCGGGGCGATCTGGTATTCCTCGTAATAGTCGCGCAGGAAGTTCACGACTTCCCAGTGCTCGTCGGACATGTCGAGGTTCTCGCTCTTGGCGATCACGCTCGCGAGCTCCGGCGTCCACTGGTGGATGTCGGAGAGATAGCCCTCTTCGTCGTGGTCGATCGTCTGGCCGTTCACTTCGTAGGCGGTGGCGGTGGTCATGTGGTTCTCCTGTCGATCCTGTGTTCGTTGGTTCGCGGCGGGTCAGAGCCAGGCGCAGACGCGGTCCGCGTCGGCGGCCAAGTCGACGAAGCCGGAATAGTCGACCGTCTTCACGGCCTCCACGACGTCCTCGCCCTTGATGCCGCGGGCGGCGAGGTCGGGCGCGAGGGCGTAGATCGCGCAGGTCGCCGCCTTTTCGGCCAGCGCCTTGGCGAACGCAGAGCCCTTGCGCGCCCCGATCACCGCGTCTTCGCAGAGCAGCACGCCGTCGCCGCCGGCGGCGCGTTCGAGGCAAGTGGCGAGCGAATTGCGCTCGAAGGGGGACTTGTTGACGGTGTGCAGCGTCGGCATGTCGGTTCCCTCAAAAGCTCAGGACGACGTCGCTGGCGGCGATCAGCTCGGCCATCGCCGCCTTGTCGACCACGGCGATGGACGGCTTCTCGGCCCAGTCCTCGTCCTCGTCCTCCCAGACGATCGGCATCAGGTCGGATTCCTTGAGGCCGCGCGCCTCGAGCGACTCGCGCTCGACGAACAGCTTGCGGACCTCGAAGTCGCCGAGAGCGCGATAGGTCTTCGAGAAGTTCTTCATGCCGATGCCGGCGGTGTCCTGGCCCTCGACGAGCTGGTAGACGCCGTCGTCGAGGAATGCGAGCGACACGTCCTGTTCGAACGCGGCGCCGATCAGCACCACTTCCAGCGACTCGAGCGCGTAGACCGACCCGTAGGGGGCGCGGCGGTTGAGATACAGGAACTTCTTGCGGGATTTCTCGGACATCGCTCGCCTCAATCGCCGAAGGTGACGAGGCGGTCGGCCTGGATGCCGGCCTCGATCAATTGCCCGAGCCCCGAGATGCGGAACCCCGGCGCGATGTTGTCGCCGTCCTTGCCCTGCCGCTTCGCCTCGTCGGCATCGAGGATGCCGCGGCGCTGCGCCGCCGCGATGCACACGACGAGGTCGAGCTCGTGCTCGGCGGCGAGCTCGCTCCAGAGCTTCTGCAGGTTGCGGTCGTCCTGCGGCGGCACGGTGTAGCGCGTCGCGTTGTTGACGCCGTCATGATAGAAGAACACGCGGAAGATCTCGTGGCCCTTCGCCAGCGCCGCCTTGGCGAACTGCCAAGCGCTGTCGGACGCCTGGTGCGTGTAAGGGCCTTCATTGACGACGATTGCGAAGCGCAATGCTGTCCTCCCCACTTGTTTCCCCGATGCGCCCCCGCCGTCTTCCGCGGCGCCGCGCCTCTCGCGCGCCGGCCCTTCGCGGGGCCGGCCGCCGCTTCAGAAGTGAACGTGCGCCGACATGTTCATGGTCTTGCGTGCGCCGGTCCACGTGTCGAGATGGTGCTTGGTGAAGGCGAAGCGCGTCAGCTCGAAGAAGCGCGGCCAGCCGATGCGGTCGATCCACTCGCCCATGCGCTCGTAATGGCGGCCGTGTTCCTTGTAGGCGGACAGGATCGTGCGCACGACCTCGGACACCTCGGGCCAGTGCGGCGCGTTGTTGGGCAGGTTGGCGACCACCAGCTTGTGGAAGGTCGGTTTCGAGCGCGCGTTCGAGTGCTTGCCGCCGACCCACACCGCGATCTTGGTCGATTCGGCGCTGTTGATCTGCATAGGCGGGCACGGCGGGTAGCATGCGCCGCAGCACACGCACTTCTTCTCGTCGACTTCCAGCGAGG
The DNA here is from genome assembly GCA_028865375.1 of Hyphomicrobiales bacterium. Lineage (GTDB taxonomy): Bacteria > Pseudomonadota > Alphaproteobacteria > Rhizobiales > Beijerinckiaceae > JAGWKJ01. The sequence goes on from JAGWKJ010000040.1 coordinate 6,970, forward strand.
GCACGCCGTTGACCATCGCGGGGCGGATGGCCGCCACCGGGCAGCGCGCGACGACGGCAGGGCGCTCGCAGACCTTGTTGACGAGGTCGTGGTTGATCTTCGGCGGCTTGGTGTATTGCACGTTGATCGAGATGTCGCCCTGCCCGCCGCAGTTGATCTGGCAGCACGAGGTCGTGATGCGCACGCGGTTGGGCATCTCCTCGTGCGTGAACTCATGGTGCATCATGTCCATGAGGTTCTTCACGACGCCCGAGGCGTCGGTGCCCGGGATGTCGCAGTGCAGCCAGCCCTGGGTGTGCGAGATCATCGACACCGAGTTGCCGGTGCCGCCCACCGGGAAGCCGTGCCGTCCGAGCTCGTCGATCAGCGGCTGGACCTTGCTCTCGGCGCTCAGCATGAACTCGATGTTCGAGCGCGTGGTGAAGCGGACGTGGCCCTCCGCGAACCGGTCGGCGATGTCGCACAGGGTGCGGATCGTGTAGACGTCCATCTGCCGCTGGGTGCCGGCGCGCACCGTCCAGACCTCGTCGCCGCCCTTGGCGACGTGGTGCAGCACGCCGGGGCGCGGTCGGTCGTGCCAGGCCCATGCGCCGTAGTTCTTCCTCAACACCGGATGCATCAGCGGCATCGGATCGGGCACGCCGACCTCGTCGGGACGGCGCATCTGCGCGGGTGCGTCCATCTTGGAATTCCTCCCGGAAAATCAGGTTCGATGCGGGGCGCGGGCGGCGGCGGGCGGAAGTCCGCGCACCGCCCGCCCGGCCGGTCAGGCCGTCATTCGGCGGCGACGTCCAAGCCGTTTTCGCGCGCCTTGCGCTCGAAATACTTCTCGGATTCCTCCGTGAAGTCGTCGGTGCGGACATAGCTCGACGTGCGGGGGTGGAGGACCATGTTGGGGTCCGGCTCGATCTCGAGCGCCTCGAGGAACGATGGCAGGCCGATGCGGTCCATCGTCTCGCCGATGCGCTCGTGCTCGAGCGCGTTCTCCGCGAAGAAGTCGATCATGCGGCGGGCGAGCGCGACGAGGCGATCGAAGTCCTCGTCGGTGTCGAGCTTCATGAAGGGGACGAGCATCGTGCCCATCAGGTCTCCGACCTTGAGCGAGCGCTTGCCGCCCACCAGGATCGAAGCGCCGCGGTCGTCGCCCGGCGACAGCGCCTTGTTCATCACGTTGATGCAGTGCATGCAACGGACGCAGGACTTGTTGTCGACCGACAGCGTGTCGTCGTCGTTGAGGCTCAGCGCGCGCGTCGGGCACATCGCGATCACGGTGTCGATCGTGTATTTGCGGCCCGCCTTGGCGACGTATTTCCTCACCTCGTCCTGGTTCACCTTCATGTCGTCGCGCCAGGTGCCGATCACCGCGAAATCGGCGCGATGGATGGCGTTGACGCAATCGTTGCCGCAGCCCGAGAACTTGAACTTGAACTTGTATGGCAGCGCGGGGCGGTGCATCTCGTCGAGGAATTCGTTGATGACCGAGCGGTGCGCGCGCGCCTCGTCGTAGCAGGACATTTCGCAGCGCGCGTGGCCGACGCAGCTCATCGAGGTGCGCAGCGCGGGGCCCGCGCCGCCGAGGTCGAATCCGATCTCGTTGAGTTCGTCGAACGCCTTCTGCACGTTCTCCGTCGTGCAGCCCTGGAACATGATGTCGCCGCTCTGGCCATGGAACGCGATCAGGCCCGAGCCGTGGCGCTCCCAGATGTCGCAGAGCTTGCGCAAGGTGGCGGTGTCGTAATGGAAGCCGGCCGGCGGCTGGACGCGCAGCGTGTGGAATTCCTTGGAAGCCGGGAACTTGGCCGCGACTTCCGAGAAGCGCGGGATGACGCCGCCGCCGTAGCCGAACACCGAGACGGTGCCGCCCTTCCAGTAACCCGCGCGGTTCTCGTAGGAATGTTCGAGCTGGCCGAGCAGGTCGTTCATCATCGGCGCGTATTGCGCACCCTGGGTGTCGCGGAGCCGCTTCAGGCCCGTGACGAAGCTCGGCCATTTGCCGCCTTCGAGCTGGTCGAGCAACGGCGTAGGATGCGGGCCGTCGGGCGCGGATTTCGACTCGTCTTGCGACATGCGGCTTCCTCCTCTGTCGCCTGGCGCCTCCAAAGGGTCGCCGGCGGATCCTCTCCCCCGCCCGGCGTCCCGGGCGATCGCCGCGACTTCAAAGGCGCCGGCAGCACAGTTGGACGATCAGATCGCCCGAGGTTTGTTCCGCCCTGTTCCCGGGCGATTTTGTTGCGCCGCAACATTGCTTTGGCGCACGACGATATGGCCATTTCATATCGTAAAGATCATATATAAGCAATCTCTAATTATGATATTTGTCAACAGGAGGCGCGCGCTCATTGTCGCGCCCCAAGCGAGGCCGAGCGAAGGCCATTTGGAGGATGATAGATCCATGGAATCAATGGAGTCCGTCGCTGGAAAGTACGATGCCGGCGCCGGCGCGCCACCGGCTTTGGACGACGAAGAGGGCTATTTGCGGTGGCGCGGGCGCAAGCTGTCGGACTATCCGTCGCAGGTCGAGGACGTGCGGATCGAGGTCGCGGATTTCTTTTCGCCGACGCCGGCCGAGCACGCGGCCATCGCCGCGCTGTGCAGTCGGGCGAATCTCGCGATCGCGGTCTGGGGCCGACGACCCGCCGACGATGCGACCCAAGCCGCCGGCGTCTTGGCGCTGGGAGCGAGCTTGGGATTGACGGCCAGCGAGGACCAGCGCTCGATGCAGGCCGACGGCCTCGTCAGGATCGAGGAGGCGGACGCCGGCGGGCGGGCGGGCTACATTCCCTACACGAACAAGCCGATCAGCTGGCACACGGACGGCTACTACAATTACCACGGTCCCGCACGCGGCATCCAAGCGATGACGCTGTATTGCGTACGCGACGCCGAGCGCGGGGGCCTGAACGGCCTGCTCGACCCGGAGATCGTCTATCTGCGGCTGCGCGACGAGGACCCGGCGCTCGTCGCCGCGCTGTCGCGCGAGGACGCGATGACGATTCCCGAGAACGCCGAAGACGACGGCGCGCTGCGCCCCGCCAACGTCGGCCCGGTCTTCTACCGCGATCCCGACGGCCAGTTGGCGATGCGCTACACCGCGCGCAAACGCAGCATCGCGTGGCGGGACGACGCGGCGACGCGCCGCGCCGTCGCCGCGCTCGAACGCGTCTGCGCGACCGAACCCCTCGTCGTCCGGACGACGCTCCGACCCGGCGACGCGCTTGTGTGCAACAACGTGCTGCACGACCGCGGCGCGTTCACGTCTTCGCCCGGCGCGCGGCGCCTGCTCTACCGCGTGCGCTATCGCGGCCGAATAAGGTGACCGACCGCCGCCCGCCCGCCCTCCGATCCGTCACGAGGAACCCACGATGGCCAGCATCAGCGACTTGATGATCGAGCATCCCGAGATGACGTCGTTCGCCCAGCTCGAGAAGCTCGTGGTCGACGTCGCCAAGAGCGGCGAGATCCACCTGTATTTCGACCTCAAGCCGGAATACCCCGACACGCCGCCGGGCTGGCAGACGCTGCTCGAGCTTACGTTCTACCGGGCCGAATTGCAGAGGGCGCCCGAATGAGCGATCACGTTCGCACGCGCATCGACGAGATCGCGGCGCCCTATCACCGCGGGATCGCCCTCGACGACCTCGCCTACGAGAGCGGCCTGCGCTTGGTGCGGGTCACCATCCGCGAAGGCCATCGCTACACGATGCTCGACCTCGACAAGCCGACCGCTGCGCGCCTTGCCGACGCGCTGCGGCGATGGGCGGACGAATCGGACGCGAATCCGCCCGCCGGCTGACGTCTGGACTCGGTTCTCCGCCGTCGTTTAACCCTCCCGCGACGCGAGGCCGCCGGCGCGGCGCACGAAGTCCGCGATGTCGGCGACGCCCGCGCCCGAGCGCACGTTGGCGAAGACGAAAGGCTTGGACCCGCGCATCTTCTTGGAGTCGCGGTCCATCACCTCGAGGCTCGCCCCGACGTGGGGCGCGAGGTCGGTCTTGTTGATGACGAGCAGGTCGCTGCGCGTGATGCCGGGCCCGCCCTTGCGCGGGATCTTGTCGCCGGCCGAGACGTCGATCACGTAGATCGTCAGGTCGGCGAGCTCGGGGCTGAAGGTGGCCGCGAGGTTGTCGCCGCCGCTCTCGATCAGCATCAGGTCGAGGCCGGGGAACTTCGCCGCCAGCTCGGCGACGCCGGCAAGGTTGACGCTCGCGTCCTCGCGGATCGCCGTGTGCGGGCAGCCGCCGGTCTCGATGCCGAGGATGCGCTCGGGCGCGAGCGAGCCGGCCCGCACGAGGAACTCCGCGTCCTCCTTGGTGTAGATGTCGTTGGTGATCGCTGCGATCTCGAACTCGTCGCGGAACGCCCGGCAAAGTGCGTCCATCAGCGCGGTCTTGCCGGAGCCGACGGGCCCGCCGATCCCCACGCGCAACGGTCCATGCGGCGATTTGGTCATGATCGGAACAACCTCGTGTACTGGGTTTCGTGGCGCATGGCAGCGATGTCGGCGGCGAAGCACGCGCCGCCGCTCTCGGCGAGGTCCGCGCCGCGGCTCGCGTCGGCCGTCTCCACGACGTCGGCGGCGAGCGCGGCGAGCGCGCGCAATCCTTCGGACTGGCCCAGTGGCACGAGCCGCACCGCGGCCGAGACGAGGTTCGCCGCGCCCGCATGCAGGAACGCGGCGACGACATCGTCCTCCGGCGCCCCGCGCGCGCGGGCGAGGACGGCGACCGCGACCGGATAGGGCAGCGGACCGCCGCCCCAATGCGCGAGTTCGGGACAGTCCCACGCGGCCGCGGCGCGCCGGAACGCGGCGCCCATCGCCAGCGTCTCCTTGCGCCGCTCGGCCGGCAGCGCCGCCGCCGCGACCTCGGCCGCGAGCGCGGGCAGGCCATCGCGCGGCGTGCGCCAGGCGACGTGGATCGCCACCGCGTCGGTCCAGAGCGAACCGCGGCGCAGGAGATCGCGCAGCCACGCGACCAGATCGGCCTCGTCCTTCGGGCCGCCGTCCTCG
>JAGWKJ010000343.1 GCA_028865375.1 Hyphomicrobiales bacterium
GGCGTCGGAATCGCGCGCCATCACCGAGGCCCGCTCCGCGAGACGCAGCGCGAACGCGCCGATGCCGCAGAACAGGTCGGCCAGCCGTTCGGCGGCGCCGAAATGCGCGATCGCCCGCGCCGCGATCTCGTCCTCCGCCGCCGCGGTCGCCTGCAGGAACCCGCCCGGCGGAAGCGCGACCGTGGCGGATCCCATGCGCAGGGTCGGCGCGCGGCGCTCGACCAGCCGCTTGCCGTGGTTCGACAGCCGCGCGAGGTCGTGGGCTTCGGCGATCGCGCTCAATGCCGCCTCGGCGCGCGGGTCTAGCCCGCCCGCGCCGCGCAGGTCGAGGTCGAGGCCGGTATCGGCGGCGGTGGCGAGCAGGTCGAGCGGCTTGCCGAGTCGGCGCAGTGCGTCGGCGACCGCGCGCGCGGCGGGCAGCGCGCCCGCGAGGCCCGCCGAAAGGATCGGGCAGGCGTCGATGGCGACGATCTCGTGCGAGCGCGCGCGCATGTAGCCGACCTCCGCGCCCGCGGCGCGGGCGTGCGCATGGAACGTCGCGCGGCGTCGACCGCCCGCGGTCGCGTCCACCAGCGGGGGCACGTCGGCGGCGATCCCCTGCCGCGCGAGCGCCGTCGTCAGCTGTCCGCGTTTCCATTCGCGATAGAACGCCGGCGTCATGTGCTGCGCCATGCAGCCGCCGCACGTCCCGAAATGCCGGCACGACGGCGCCGCGCGGGCGGGCGAGGGCGCGAGCACGTCGAGGAGCCGCGCCGAATCGCCGTCGACGGCCACGCGCACGCGCTCGCCCGGCAACGCACCCGCGACGTGGAGGGGACCGTCGGGCCCGTCGAATTCGCCGTCGCCGCGCCGGCCCAGCGCGCGGATCGCGACTTCGGAGGCGACCTCAGCCACGGCGCGCGCCCACCAGCCATTCGAGGTTGCCGTCGCCTCCCGCGATCGGGGAGGCGATGCGGCCGACGCGGCGCCAGCCGAGCCCGTCGAACAGGGCCTCGACCTTGGCGGCGGCGGCTTCGCGCGCGGCCGGGTCGCGCACCAGCCCCTTGTCGAGCGCCGCGCGTCCGGCCTCGAATTGCGGCTTCACCAGCGCCACCGCCGCGGCGCGCGGCGCCATCAGCGCGAGCGCGTGCGGGAGCACCAGCGCCAGCGAGATGAAGCTCACGTCGAAGGTCGCGAAATCCGGCGACGCGGGAAAATCGGTCGCGGTCAGCGCGCGCGCGTCGGTCGCCTCGCGCGCGACGACGCGGGCGTCGGCGGCGAGATCGGGATGGAGCTGGCCGCGCCCGACGTCGATGGCGTGGACGCGCGCCGCGCCGCGCGCCAACAGCACCTGCGTGAAGCCTCCCGTCGAGGCGCCGACGTCGAGCGCGATCGCGCCCGCGGGATCGAGGCCGAAGGCGTCGAGCGCGGCCGCGAGTTTCACGCCGCCGCGCGACACCCAGGGATGCGCCGGCCGCGCCTCGACGCGCGCGCCCTCGGCGATCGGCTGCGAGGCGCGCGTGACGGGCCGGCCGTCGCAGGTCACGCCGCCGGCCTCGATCGCCGCCTGCGCCTTGGCGCGGCTGTCGAACAGGCCGCGCGCGACAAGCGCGAGGTCGGCGCGCCCGGATTTCGGTTGGCCCGTCATGGCGGCCCTCATACAGGCCGCGCGCGCCGCAAGCGAGGGCCGGGCGATCCGGTTCGTCCGCTCCCATTTGCGTCGAACCCCGCGCCGCGCTTGACCCCGCCGCGGCGAAGCGGTTCAAGCGGACGACGCGCGGCCGAACGCCGCCAAAGCCGGGAGTTCCGCCCATGTCCGCCGAGATCGTCATCGCCTCCGCCGTCCGCACCGCGGTGGGTTCCTTCAACGGCGCTTTCGCCGACGTGGCCGCCCACGACCTCGGCGCGGCCGCGATCAAGGCGGCGATGGAGCGCGCCAAGGTCGAGGGCGGCGACGTCGACGAGGCGATCATGGGCCAGATCCTGCAGGCCGCGCAGGGCCAGAACCCGGCGCGCCAGGCGGCGATGAAGGCGGGCCTGCCGCAGGAGAAGACCGCCTTCGGCCTCAACCAGCTATGCGGCAGCGGCCTGCGCGCGGTGGCGCTCGGCATGCAGCAGATCAAGTCGGGCGACGCGACGGTGATCGTCGCCGGCGGCATGGAATCGATGTCCCAGGCGCCGCACGCCGCCTACCTGCGCGCGGGTGCGAAGATGGGCGACGTGAAGTTCGTCGACACCATGCTGAAGGACGGGCTCACCGACGCCTTCCACGGCTACCACATGGGCACGACGGCCGAGAACGTCGCCGCCAAATGGCAGATCGGCCGCGAGGCGCAGGACCGCTTCGCGGTGGCCTCGCAGAACAAGGCCGAGGCGGCGCAGAAGGCCGGCCGCTTCAAGGACGAGATCGTCCCCTACGTCGTGAAGACCCGCAAGGGCGACGTCGTCGTCGACGCCGACGAATACGTGCGCCACGGCGCCACGATGGACAACGTCGGCAAGCTGAAGCCGGCTTTCTCCA
>JAGWKJ010000041.1 GCA_028865375.1 Hyphomicrobiales bacterium
GACGATTTCGTCGAGGCCGACGTGGAGGAGGCGCGGCTGGCCGCCGCCCGGCCGCTCGACGTGATCGAGGGGCCGCTGATGGCGGGCATGGACGTCGTCGGCGACCTGTTCGGCGCCGGCAAGATGTTCCTGCCGCAGGTGGTGAAGTCGGCGCGCGTGATGAAGCGCGCGGTCGCCAAGCTGCTGCCCTACATGGATGCGGAGAAGGACGGCGCGCGGCCGGCCGCCGGCAAGATCCTGATGGCCACCGGGAAGGGCGACGTCCACGACATCGGCAAGAACATCGTGGGCGTCGTGCTCGCCTGCAACAATTACGAAGTGATCGATCTCGGCGTGATGACGCCGGCCGCCAAGATCGTCGAGACGGCGCGGCGCGAGAAGGTGGACGCGATCGGCCTTTCGGGCCTCATCACGCCCTCGCTCGACGAGATGTGCCACGTCGCCGCCGAGCTGGAGCGCGAGGGCTTCGACGTGCCGCTGCTGATCGGCGGGGCGACGACGAGCCGCGTCCACACGGCGGTGAAGATCCATCCCAATTACGCGCGCGGGCAGGCGGTCCACGTGGCGGACGCCAGCCGCGCCGTCGGCGTCGTGGCGGCGCTGCTGTCGCCGGCCGCGCGCGCGGGCTTCGTCGAGCGCACGCGCGCCGAATACGCCAAGGTCGCCGCCGCGCACGCGCGGGCCGAAGTCGACAAGCGGCGCCTGCCGCTCGCCGCGGCGCGCGCCAACCGCCTGAAGATCGACTGGTCCGGCCACGCCCCGAAGCGGCCGTCGTTCCTGGGCGCCCGACAGTTCCTCGACTACGACCTGCGCGACCTCGTGGGCGCGATCGACTGGACGCCGTTCTTCCAGGCCTGGGAATTCAAGGGCCGGTTCCCCGCGCTGCTGGACGATCCCGTGCGCGGTCCCGAGGCGCGCAAGCTGCTCGACGACGGGCGCGCGATGCTCGACCGGATCGTGGAGGAGCGCTGGTTCCGCCCGCGCGCGGCGCTCGGCTTCTGGCCGGCCAACGCCGAGGGCGACGACATCGCGCTCTTCAAGGACGAGACTCGGACGTCGCGGCTGGCCACCTTGCACACGCTGCGCCAGCAATTGTCGCGGCAGGGCGACCGGCCCAACCTCGCGCTCGCCGATTTCGTGGCTCCGGTCGGCGGACCCGCCGATTACGTCGGCGGCTTCGTCGTCACCGCGGGGCCCCAGGAGGACGCGGTCGCGCGGCGCTTCGAGCGCGCCAACGACGACTACTCGGCCATCATGGTCAAGGCGCTCGCCGACCGCATCGCCGAGGCATTCGCCGAGCGCCTGCACGAGCGCGTGCGCCGCGACTATTGGGGTTACGCGCCCGGCGAGCGGCTCACCGACGAGGAGCGGATCGCGGAAGCCTACGTCGGCATCCGCCCGGCGCCCGGCTATCCCGCGCAGCCAGACCACACCGAGAAGGCGACCCTGTTCCGCTTGCTCGATCCCGCGGGCCGGACTGGCGTGACGCTCACCGAGAGCTTCGCGATGTCGCCCGGCGCCTCCGTGTGCGGGCTCTATCTCGCCCATCCCAGGGCGCATTACTTCGGCGTCGCCAAGGTCGAGCGCGACCAGGCGGAGGATTACGCGCGGCGAAAGGGCATGGCGATCGGGGAGGTCGAGCGCTGGCTCGCGCCCGTGCTCAACTACGATCCGGCGATCGGGAGCGCGGCCTGATCGGCCCGCCTCAGGCCGCGACCCCGCCGGCGGGCGCCCGCGCGCCCGGCGCTTCCTTGCCGATCAGGTAGCCGATCGCGTTGGCCGAAACCGGCGGGCTGAACAGGAAGCCCTGCGCCTCGGCGCAGCCGAGGCCGCGCAGCGCGTCGAGCTGCGCCTGCGTCTCGACGCCCTCGGCCGTGGTCTCGATGCCCAGCGCGTCCGCCATCTGGGCGATCGCGCGCACGATGGCGGCCGTGCTCGCGCTCTCGCCCATCTTGGCGACGAACGAACGGTCGATCTTCAGCCTGTCGAAGGCGAAGCGGCCGAGATAGGCCAGCGACGAATAGCCGGTGCCGAAGTCGTCGAGCGCGATGCGCACGCCGCGCCCGCGCAGCTCGTCGAGCTTGGCGATCGTGCCCTCGACGTCCTCGATCAGGGTCGATTCCGTGATCTCGATCTCGAGCCGCGACGCCTCAAGTCCGCTGCGCGCCAGCGCGTCGACCACCGATTGCACGAAGCCGGGCGCGCGGAACTGGAGCGGCGACACGTTGACGGCGAGCCGGACGCCGCGCGGCCAGGTCCGCGCTTCCCCGCAGGCGTTGCGCAGCGCCCATTCGCCGAGCGCGACGATGTAGCCGGATTCCTCCGCGATCGGGATGAAGGTCGCCGGCGGCACGTCGCCCCATTCGGGGTGGCGCCAGCGCAGCAGCGATTCGCAGGCGACGACGCGTCCGGTCGAGACCTCGATCAGCGGCTGGAAGTGCAGGGCGAGCTCGCCGCGCCGCGCGGCGGCGCGCAGATCGGCCTCCATGCGCCGGCGCGCGCGCACGGCGGCGTCGAGCTCGGCGGTGAAGAACTGCGCGCGGCCCTTGCCCTCCGACTTGGCGCGATAGAGCGCGACGTCGGAATTCCGCAGCAGCTCGGCGAAGCCGTCGCCGTTGCCCGGCGCGACCGCGATGCCGACGCTCGCGCCCACCAGCGACAGCGCGCCCTCGATCCGGTACGGCGCGGAGATGCGCTCCACGATCCGTTCGGCGACCTCGCCCGCGCGCGCGGGCGATCCCGCGACGAGCGCGACGAACTCGTCGCCTCCCACCCTGGCGACGACGTCCCCGGCGCCGAGGCAGTCGCGGATCCGGCGCGCGACTTCGCAGAGCAGCGCGTCGCCGTGCGCATGGCCCAGCGTGTCGTTGACGAACTTGAAGCGGTCGAGATCGACGCTGAGGATGGCGAACGGCGGCCGGCCCTCGCGAACGGGCAGCATCGCGTCGACGCGCTCCTGCAGGCGGCGGCGGTTGGGCAGGCCGGTGAGCGCGTCGTGGCTCGCCAGCCGCTCGACCGCCATTTGGGCGCGCTTGGTCTCGGTCACGTCTTCGGCGACGCCGCGCCAGCCGGAGCGCTCGCCCCGCGGCCCCTTGATCGGCTTGGCCGACAGGAGCCAATCCCTTGGATCGTCGGACGCGCCGGAGGTCGCGTCGAGCCGATGGAAAGCGCGGCCGCCGGTCAATTTGGCGGCGAGTCCTCCTTCCGCGTCGCGACGGCGGTCGAACGCGTCGAGCAACGACACGTCGCCGGGGTCGGAAGGCTGCAGGCCGAGAGCGCGGTAAAAGCGGTCCGACGCGCGGGTCAGGCGGCCGTCGGCGTCGGTCTCCCACAGGAAATTGCTCGCGCTCGCCTCGAAGTCGCCGAGCAGTTCGGCGACGGCGCCGGCATGACGGCGCAGCTCGAAATTCGCGACGCGGCTGGCCAGGAACAGCTTGCTGCGTTCGGCGACCGAACCGCCGATCATCGACAGGTAGGACACCGCCAGCCCGAGCAGCCCGACATAGGCGACGTCGCCGCGCGAGGCGATCGCGATCGCCGTGCAGGCGCCCAGCGCCAGGGAATAGGACAGGGCGGCCTGCCAAACGGTGGCATAGGCCATCGCGCCGCCGCACATCATGCCGGCGGCGAGGCCGACCAGCGTCACGCGCTCCGCGCCCGACGCGCGCGCGAAATCGGCGAGGATCGGAACGCCCCACAGCAGGCCGAACGCGAACGCGCCCTTGGTCATCTCGACCACGCCGCGCCGCGAGGCCTCGCGCCGGTCGAGCTGCGCGCGCATCCGCCGCCAGGACCGCAGCAGCGCGACGAGCGACCCCGCGAGCGCGGTGGTCCACAATCCGGCCACCAACGTCCGCCCCTGCGCCACCATGATCGCGTCGACGATCAGCATGTTGACGGCGTTGGCCGCGACGACGGTCGGCGTCAGCGACATCACGGCGCCGATCTGCGCCGCCCTCAGGCGGCGTTCGTCGGATTCCGAAATGGAACTGACGCCCGAGCGGGTGAGCGCGACACGCCACGGGTCCAGTTTTCCGTAAAGACGCCTCGCATTCGCGACAAATGACATTAGGTCAACTCGCAACGTAATGTCGTGGAAATGCCGGCCAAATTTCTAACGTCGCATTAATGTGCGTCCCGCGTCAGGGAAATGCGCGGGACGCCGCGGCCTCAGCGCGAGACGGCCTTGATGATTCCTGAAAAGTCGATTCCGCCTCCGCCCTCGGCGACGAAGGATTCATAGAGCTCCGCAGCCTTGGCGCCGATCGGGATCTTGGCGCCCGTTTCCGACGCGGCCGCCAGCGCGAGCCTCAGGTCCTTCAACATCAGGGCCGCGGCGAAGCCGGGCTTGTAGCCGCGGTTTGCGGGGGAGGCCGGCACGGGGCCCGGCGCCGGGCAATAGCTCGTCAGCGACCAGCTCTGGCCCGATGCGGCCGACGACACGTCGAACAGGCTCTGCGCCGACAGGCCGAGCTTGTCGGCCAGCGCGAAAGCTTCGCAGGTCACGATCATGTGTGCGGCCAGCATCATGTTGTTGCAGACCTTGGCCGCCTGTCCCGCGCCCGGCCCGCCGCAATGCACGATCCGCTTGCCCATCGCCTCGAGCGCGGGCCTGGCGGCCGCGAAGGCGGCGTCCGCGCCGCCGCACATGAAGGTCAAGGTCGCCCCCGATGCGCCCGCGACGCCCCCAGAGACCGGCGCGTCGAGCGAGGCGAGGCCGCGGCCCGCCGCCAGCGCATGGACCGCGCGCGCGCTCGCGACGTCGATGGTGGAACAATCGACCAGTGTCGCGCCCGCCCGCATCGCCGGGGCGATGGCTGCATGAACGGCGCGCACGTGCTCGCCCGCCGGCAGCATCGTGAAGACGAGGTCGGCGCCTGCGGCCGCCGCGGCTGCGTCGGTTACGGTCGAGACGCCGGCGGCGCGCGCGACTTCCAGCGCCGCCGGCACGACGTCGTGCCCCGCGACCGCGTGCCCCGCCTTGACCAAGTTGGCGGCCATCGGGCCGCCCATGTTGCCGAGCCCGACGAAGCCGATTTTCATGGCGTCTCTCCCGTCAGGCCAGCGTGCGACGGCCTCGCTTGGCGCACAAGCCCTTCGCGCGGCGCGCTAGGGCCCAGCTTGGCGCTCAAGGCTTCACTTGGCGCGCAAGGCCTCCACGCCCGGAAGCGCCTTGCCTTCGAGCCATTCGAGGAAAGCGCCGCCGGCGGTCGAGACGTAGCTGAAGTCGTCGGCGACGCCGGCGTGGTTGAGCGCGGCCACGGTGTCGCCGCCGCCGGCGACCGACACCAGCTTGCCCGCCTTGGTGCGCTTGGCGACGTGGCGCGCCAGCGCGACCGTGCCGGCGTCGAAGCCCGCGAGCTCGAAGGCGCCGAGCGGCCCGTTCCACACAATGGTGGCCGCTTGGTCGACCGAGGCCTCGAACTTCGCCACGGACCCCGCGCCGACGTCGAGCATCATCCCCTCGGCGGGGATCGCGTCGACGCCATAGGCCTGCGAAGGCGCGTTGGCCGCGAAATGATAGGCGACCACCGCGTCGATGGGCAGCAGGATCGCGCAGCGCGCCGCCTGCGCCTTGGCCAGGATGTCGCGCGCGGTCTCCGCGAGGTCGCGCTCGCACAGCGACTTGCCGACCCCGAGCCCCTGGGCGAACAGGAACGTGTTGGCCATGCCGCCACCGATCACCAGCGCGTCGACCTTGGCCACGAGATTGCCGAGCAGCTCGAGCTTGGACGACACTTTCGCGCCGCCGACAACCGCCACCACCGGACGCTTCGGGCTTTCCAGCGCCTTGCCCAGCGCGTCGAGTTCGGCCTGCATCGAACGCCCGGCGAAGGCGGGCAGCAGGCGCGCGACGCCTTCGGTGGAGGCGTGGGCGCGGTGCGCGGCCGAGAACGCGTCGTTGACGTAGAGGTCGCCGAGCTTGGCGAGCTCGGCGGCGAAGGCCGGGTCGTTCTTCTCCTCGGCCTTGTGGAAGCGCGTGTTCTCCAGCAACAGCACCTCGCCGTCCTTGAGCCTGGCGACGGCCTCGGTCGCGACCGGGCCGACGCAATCGGCGGCGAAGGCGACCGGCATCTTAAGTTTCGCGGCGAGCGCGTGGGCGACCGGCGCCAGCGAATTCTCCTTGTCGGGCCCGCCCTTGGGACGGCCGAAATGGGCGAGCAGCGCGACGCGGCCGCCCTTGTGCGCGATCTCGGCGATGGTGGGCACGACGCGCTCGATGCGGGTGGCGTCGGTCACCTCGCCCTTGTCCATCGGCACGTTGAGGTCGACGCGCACGAGGACGCGCTTGCCGCGGAGATCGGCGGAATCGAGGGTACGGAAATCGGGCATGGGACGTCGCGCTCCGCTGTTCGGGGCGATCACGCGCGCCAGCCGAAACCCATCCGCGATAACACATCGTCGCGATCGACAAAACGGTGCCACGTCGCCGCGCCCGCATGGGCGGCCGCAAGCGCGCCCAGCGCGATCGCGCAGGCGAGATGGGCGAACTTCCAGCGCTCGGAGGCCGCGAAGTCGGGGGCGAGAAGGTTGGGCACGGACAAGCCGCCGGGCAGGGCGACCGGCAACGGGATCGGCGAGGTCGAGACCATCGCGTATCCGGTGGCGGCCGTCGCGAGGATCGACGCATAAAGCGCGCCATGGACCGCGCCGGCTGCCGCGCGCCGGGCGCGGGACATGGCCTCGGGCCAATCGGGCCCGCGCGTCGCGGCGCGCACGAGGAGCCGCGCGACGGCCAGCGCGAAAACCGCCGCGCCCAGCGTCTTGTGGCGTTGATAGAGGTCGAACTTGCCCGCCGCGTCGTCGACGAACCGGACCATCCACACTCCCAGCCCGAGCGCCGCGACGATCGCCGCCGCCGAAAGCCAATGCAGCAGGCGCGTCGCGACGTTCCAGCGCGCGGACCGCGCAGTCACGGGGCGATCGCCGCCGTCGTGACGGTCAACACGACGTCGTTGGAGATGGCGGGAAAGCCGGCGTTCATGCCGTAGGCGAGGCGCGGAATCGACCCCGTCGCGGTGAATCCGAGGCGGCGCGCGTCGCGCGACGGCGGCCGGTCGACGGCGACCTCGATCGTGATCGGCCGCGTCACGCCGCGCAGCGAGAGGTCGCCGGTGACTTCGGCGTGCGTCGGGTCGACCATGCGCACCGACGTCGAGACGAAGTCGATGTCGGGAAATTTCGCGACGTCGAAGAAAGCGTCCGTGCGCAGGTAGTCGTCGAACGACGGCGATCCGACGTCGACCGACGCCGCCGAGACGCGGAACGCGACCGAGCTGCGCTCCGGACGGGCGAAATCGAGCGAAATCTTGCCGAAGAACTTCGAGAAAGTCCCCTTGGTCCGGGGGAAACCGACCGCGTCGACGGTGAAACCGACGCTCGTGTGGGCGGGGTCGATGCGCCAAGCGGCCGAGGCGGCCCGGGCGCCGGCGGCCGCAAGGGCCGCCGAGGTCGCGATCGCGAGGACGAGGAAGGGGACGCGCGCCGCCATCGGGCGACCATAGGCGCGGCGACGCCGCGGCGCCACGGCGCGGCGTACAAATCTGCGTGCGCGCAAATCGGCGGGGCGGCGGGGCCGCCGCCCGTCCGGTGCGTCAGATCGTCTTGGCGAAGGCGACCGACGTGTCGGCCATGCGGTTCGAGAAGCCCCACTCGTTGTCGTACCAGGACAGCACGCGCACGAACGTGCCGTCGATCACCTTGGTCTGGTCGAGGTGGAACACCGACGAGTGGCTGTCGTGGTTGAAGTCGGACGACACGTTGGGCCGGTCGGTGAAGCCGAGGATGCCCTTCAGCGGGCCGTTGGCCGCCGCCTTGATCGCCGCGTTGATCTCCTCGACGGTGGTGGCGCGCTTGGCGACGAACTTGAAGTCCACCACCGAGACGTTGGGCGTGGGCACGCGGATCGAGGATCCGTCGAGCTTGCCCTTGAGTTCGGGCAGCACGAGGCCGACCGCCTTGGCCGCGCCGGTCGAGGTCGGGATCATCGACAGCGCAGCGGCGCGGGCGCGGTAGAGGTCCTTGTGCATCGTGTCGAGCGTCGGCTGGTCGCCGGTGTAGGAATGGATCGTCGTCATGAAGCCATGGTCGATCCCGATCGCGCCGTGCAGCGTATGCACGACCGGCACGAGGCAGTTGGTGGTGCACGACGCGTTGGAGACGACCAAGTGCTCCTTGGTCAGCTTGTGGTGGTTGACGCCGTAGACCACGGTCAGGTCGGCGCCGTCCGAGGGCGCCGAGACGACGACGCGCTTGGCCCCCGCCGTCAGCAACGCGGCCGCCTTGTCGCGCGCGGTGAAGATGCCCGTGCATTCCAACGCGATGTCGACGCCGATGTCCTTGTAGGGGAGCTGCGTGGGGTCCTTGATCGCGGTCACCTTGATGGGGCCGCCGCCCACGCTGATCGTGTCGCCCGACACCGTCACCTCGTGGGGGAAGCGGCCGTGCACGCTGTCGAAGCGCAGCAGGTGCGCGTTGGTCTCGACCGGTCCCAGGTCGTTGATGGCGACCACTTCGATGTCCTTGCGGCCGGATTCGTAGATCGCGCGCAGCACGTTGCGACCGATGCGACCGAACCCGTTGATGGCGACGCGTACCGTCATGTCCGTTCTCCGTTGAGGGGGATCGCCGCGGCCCCGCCGCGGGCGATCGGGCCGGTCCGGCCCGGTTTCAAAGCCGCTTCAGCGCCGCCTCGGCGACGGCTTCCGCGGTGATGCCGAAATGCGCGTACAGGTCCTTGATCGGCGCGCTGGCGCCGAAGCCGGCCATGCCTACGAAGGGCCCGTCGCCGATGATCCAGTCCCAGCCTTGGCGCACGGCGGCCTCGACGGCGACCTTGACCTTGGCCTTGCCGATCGTCGCGCGGCGCTCGGCCTCGGGGCGTTCGTGGAACAGGTCCATGCAAGGGACCGAGACGACGCGCGCGGCAACGCCGCGCTCCTTCAGGAGCGCTTGGGCGGCGACCGCGATGGCGACCTCCGAGCCGGTGGCGAAGATCGAGACCTTGGCCTCGCCGTCGGCGGGCGCGATCTCGTAGGCGCCCTTGGCGCTGAGATTCTCCTCGACGTGCGTCTTGCGCAGCGTCGGCAGGTTCTGCCGCGTCAGCGCCAGGATAGAGGGCGAGCGCGGCAATTCCAGCGCCTTTTGCCAGCATTCCGCCGTCTCGACGGCGTCGCAGGGGCGGAACAGGTAGAGGTTGGGCATGGCGCGCAGCGCCGCCAAGTGCTCGACCGGCTGGTGGGTCGGCCCGTCCTCGCCCAGCCCGATCGAATCATGGGTGAAGGCGTGGACGACGCGCACCCCCATCAGCGCCGCGAGTCGCAGCGAAGGCCGCGCATAGTCGGTGAAGCACATGAAGCTCGCGCCCGAGGGCGCGAAGCCGCCGTGCAGCGCCATGCCGTTGCAGGCCGCCGCCATGCCGTGCTCGCGAATGCCCCAATGCACGTAGCGCCCGGCATAGGTCGGCGGCTGCATGTCGGGCGTCGCCTCGACCTTGGTGTTGTTCGAAGGCGTGAGGTCGGCCGAGCCGGTGATCAGCTCGGGCATGGCCGGCGCGATGGCCTTCAGCGCCGCCTCGCCCGACTTGCGGGTCGCCATCGAAGGCGCCTCGGCGGACATCTTGCGCTTGTGGGCGTCGATCGCGCCGTCAAGCGCGGCGGGCAGCTTGCCGGCGACCCGGCGCTCGAACTCCGCGCGCTTGTCGGCGGGCAGGGCGGCGAGCTTGGCCTTCCAAGCCTTGTGGTCGCGCTTGCCCTTGCGGCCGGGTTTGCGCCAAGCGGCCGCGACGTCCTCGGGGACGACGAAGGGCGGATAGTCCCAACCCAGCGCCTTGCGCGCGCCGGCGAGCTCCTCGGCGCCCAGCGCCTCGCCGTGCGCCTTGCTGGTGCCGGCGCGCTTGGGCGCGCCGAAGCCGATCGTCGTCTTGCAGGAGATGAAGCTCGGCTTGTCGGACTTCCACGCCTTCTTGATCGCGCGCAGGATGGCGGCGGCGTCGTGGCCGTCCACGTGCGAGGCGTTCCAGCCGCATGCCTTGAAGCGCGCCACCTGGTCGACGCCGTCGGCCATCGTCAGCGGGCCGTCGATGGAGATGCCGTTGTCGTCGTGGAACACGATCAGCTTGGCGAGCTTCATGTGGCCGGCGATCGCGGCCGCCTCATGGCTGACGCCTTCCATCAAGTCGCCGTCCGACGCCAGCACATAGGTGCGATGGTCGACGATTTCGCCGAACTCGGCCGCCAGCATCCGCTCGGCGAGCGCGAAGCCGACCGCGGTGGCGATGCCCTGGCCCAGCGGGCCGGTCGTCGTCTCGACGCCCGGCGTATGGTGCACTTCCGGATGTCCAGGCGTCAGCGACCCGAGCTGGCGGAAGCGCTCGATCTCGCCGATCGTCATCTTCTTGTAGCCGGTCAGGTGCAGCGCCGAATAGAGCAGCATCGAGCCATGGCCGGCCGACAGGATGAAGCGGTCGCGATCGGGCCAATGCGGGTCGGTCGGATCGAATTTCAGCGCCTTGGAAAACAGCACGGTGGCGACGTCGGCCGCGCCCATCGGCAGGCCGGGATGGCCGGAGTTCGCCTTCTCGACCGCGTCGGCCGAAAGGAAGCGGATCGCGTTCGCCATACGGTCGTGCATGGGAGCGTTCGGCATGGTTCCCCCCGGATCGTTCGTTCGCGCGGGGCTTGTGGCCGCCCCACGGGAGGCGGCTCAATAGCATCGCGGCGCTTGGCGTCAAAGAATCCGGGGCGCATGGCAGTGTCGCAGGTTTCGCGCAGGCGGCGCGGCGCCGCGCCCCGGTTCCCTCGGCGCGCGAAGCGCGCTATGCGGCGGCGCCTCGAAAGGAGCGCCACCGTGACCGCCATCCGTCCCCTCGTCGCCGGCAATTGGAAGATGAACGGCTTGCATGCTTCGCTGGCGGAGCTCGACGCGATGCGCGCGCGGGCGCTCGCCGCGCCGCCCGCCTGCGACCTCGCGATCTGCCCGCCCGCCACGCTGATCTCGGCCGCCGCCGCCATCCTCGCGCCTGCCATCGCGGTGGGCGGGCAGGATTGCAGCGAATTGCCGCCGGGCGCCCACACGGGCGATCTCGCGGCGCAGCAATTGCGCGACGCCGGCGCGACCTTCGTCATCCTCGGCCATTCGGAGCGCCGCGCCGACCATCGCGAGACCGACGCGCTGGTGCTCGCCAAGGCGCGTGCGGCCTCCGCCGCAGGCTTGGCGCCGATCGTGTGCGTGGGCGAGACGCGGGCCGAGCGCGAGGCCGGCCGCGCGCTCGCCGTGGTGGGCGCGCAAGTCGCCGCCTCGCTGGCGGCCGACCTCGACGCCGCGACGCTGGTGGTCGCCTACGAGCCGGTTTGGGCGATCGGCACCGGCCTGACGCCGACCGTCGCCGACGTGGCGCAGATGCACGTCCATATCCGCGCGGGCCTCGTCGAGATCTTCGGCGCCAAGGGCGCGGGCGTGCGCATCCTCTACGGCGGTTCGGTGAAGCCGCAGAACGCCCGCGAGCTGCTGGGCGCGGCGGAAGTGGGCGGGGCGCTGGTCGGCGGCGCCAGCTTGAAGGCCGCCGATTTCATGGCGATCGCGGCGGCCTATTCCTGAGGCCGCTCAGCGCACGTAGGCGAGGCCGAGCGTCGCGCGGTCGTCGATCCACGACAGGCCGGTCGTCGAGCGGAACCACGTGCGCGACAGGCCGGCGTTCAGCGTCAGCCCGCGGCCGAAGGCGTAATCGGCGGTGAGCGAGGCTTGCACCTGACGGTCGGTCTGCGACAGGCCGGAATAGTCGGTCTGCTGGTAGTCGAGCTTGCCGCCCAAGGTCAGCCGGCGCGTCGCGCGGTCCTTGACGGCGAGGCTCAGCTCGCGCTCGACCGCGCCCGACGCGCCGGGCAGCGAGGTCTCCGAAAACGTCGTCGAGGCGCCCAGCGACAGCGTGGTCAGCGGCGTCATCGCCCAATCG
>JAGWKJ010000344.1 GCA_028865375.1 Hyphomicrobiales bacterium
TCGCCTGGCTCGATACGGGCACGCCGGATTCGCTGCTGGAGGCGGCGGAATTCATCCGAGTGCTCGAGAAGCGCGAAGGCCAGCGCATCGCCTGCCCCGAGGAGATCGCGTTCGTCAACGGCTGGATCACGCGCGACGACCTGATCGCGCTGGCGGCGCCGATCCGCAAGAGCGCTTACGGCGTCTATCTCGAAAGTCTGGCGTCGGCGTGACCGCAGGGGCCGCCGCCACTCGGGTCGGACCCGGCGCATGAAGACGCTCGCGCGCTTGCGCGAGGCGGCGTCGCGCGCGCTGCGGCTCGACCGGCGCGGGCCCGCGCGCAAGTTCGTCGACCGTGCGGTCGCGCTCGCCGGCGCGGATGGCGCGCCGCCGGTATTCGCGACGCCGTTCCTGTCGATCGTCGTGCCGGCGTACGACGCGCCGACGCGCTATCTCGACGAACTCGTCGCCTCGGTCCGCGCGCAGGCGAAGGGCGCTTGGGAACTGATCCTGAGCGACGACGCCTCGTCGTCGGCGGCGACGCGCGCTTGGCTCGACGCCCGCGCGTCCGAACCCGACCTGCGCATCCTGCGCGCGGAGCGCAACGGGGGCATCGCGTCGGCGCTTTCGGCCGGCATAGCCGCGGCGACCGCGCCTTGGACGACCTTCGTCGACCACGACGACGCGCTCGCGCCGCACGCGCTCGACCGAATCGCGCGCGCCTTGTCGGCCAATCCCGATTGCCAATTCTTGTTCACCGACGAGGTCGTGACGGACGCGGACCTGGCGCCGGTCGACCTGTTCCTGAAGCCTGCGTTCGATCCCGTCCTGTTGTCGGGAGTGAACTACGTCAATCACCTTTCGGTGTTCCGCACCGACCGCCTGAAGTCGCTCGGCGGCGTGCGCCTTGGGCTCGATGGCTCGCAGGACTACGACCTCCTGC
Source organism: Hyphomicrobiales bacterium (assembly GCA_028865375.1). Lineage (GTDB taxonomy): Bacteria > Pseudomonadota > Alphaproteobacteria > Rhizobiales > Beijerinckiaceae > JAGWKJ01. Next base: position 923 of record JAGWKJ010000344.1, read on the forward strand.
TGCGCTATTGCGCCGGCCTCGCGCCGCGGCAGACGCTGCACTTGCCCTACCCCGCCTACCTCTGGCGCCGCGACGGCCGGAGTTACAGCGTCGCAAACGCCGGAAAGGCGACCGCCGCCGCCCGCCGCGCGCTGCTCGAAGCATGGCGTCCGTCGGGCGCGACCGAAGTGACCGCCGCGCAGGGCGACCTGCACCGGGTGCGCTTCGATGGGGCCGAAGTCCGATGGCCGAAGGTGTCGGTCATCGTGCCGAACAAGGACGCGTTCGAGCTGGTGTCCCGCACCCTCGACGGCGTGATGACGAAGACCGACTACCCTGACATCGAGGTCGTCGTCGTCGACAACGGCAGCCGAGATCAACGCACGTTGGATCTTTATCGCCGCCTCGAAGCCGGCCGGACGCCGTTCCGCGCGATCGTCGAGGACGGTCCGTTCGATTTCGCGGCCGCGATCAACCGGGGCGTGGCGGCGGCGGACGGAGAAATTCTGCTCCTCCTGAACAACGACATCGAAATTCCGGACGCCGGTTGGCTGAAGGAGATGGCGTCCTGCTTCGCCTACCCGGACGTCGGCGTGGTCGGCGCGAAGCTGCTCTATCCCGACCGCACGATCCAGCATGCGGGCGTGATGGTCGGATTCGGCGGTCTCGCGGGGCACTGGTACTTGAACCGTCCGGCCGACTTTCCCGGACCGATGGGACGTCTGCGGGTGAGGCAATCCATGAGCGCCGTCACGGGCGCGTGCATGGCGATCTCGCGGGCCGCTTGGGAACGCGTCGGTCCGTTGGACGAAGCGCGATTCAAGATCGCCTACAACGACGTCGATTTCTGCCTGAGGGCGCGCGAAGCCGGCTTTCGCGTCGTCTGGTCGCCGTTCGCGACCCTCGTGCACCACGAATCGGCTTCGCGCGGCAGCGACGAGACGCCGCAAAACGTCGAACGGTTCCGGCGCGAGCAGGACGCGTTGCGCGAGCGCCACCGGACTGACCGCTTCGAGGACCCCGCGATCAACCCATGGTATACGAAGGACCGCTCGGAGCCCGAATGGGCGACGCTGCCCAGATTGCCGGATCCGAGATGACCGAATTTGCGCGAGACGATGGATCACGGAACAAGCTGGCGCGCGCGATCAAGCGTCTGCGCGGCTTGGGCGGCGACCGGCCGCGGGGCATCACGCTCGACCGTTACGTATCCGAACCGCCCTCCGCGCAGAACGCGATCGATTGCCTGCCGGGCTGGAACACGGCGCTTCGGCCCGAGATCGGAGTCGTCGCGGGCCCTGCCACGTTCTACGACGATCCGCGCATCCATTGGGCGTTGGATCAGTTCGGCGACGTAACCGGCAAGTCCGTGCTCGAACTCGGCCCCTTGGAGGCTTCGCACACGGCCTTGATCGAACGGCGCGGCGCGGGCTCCATCCTGGCGATCGAGGCCAACAGGTTGGCCTATCTGCGCTGCCTCGTCGTCAAGGAACTGCTCGGATTGAAGGCGTCCAAGTTCGAGCTTGGCGATTTCGCGCCTTGGCTCGAGACCACCGACCGCCGCTTCGACCTCGTCGTGGCTT
>JAGWKJ010000042.1 GCA_028865375.1 Hyphomicrobiales bacterium
CCTGCTCGACCTCGCCGACGGCGCAAAGCGGGTCGCGCTGTCGGTGCCCGCCGGGGCGACGCTGAACCTCCGCGCGCCCGCCGCGGCGGCGATGAAGGTCGAGGCCGGCGCGGGACTGGCGCCGCTGCCCGGCGACGCCAAGGCCGCGCCGGGCCTGAGACGCTTCGCGATCAAGGCCGACGCGACGCTGACGGTGACCGCGACCGGCGGCGCCGGCGGACGCTTCGACATCGCCGCGATCGCGCCGGCGCCGCCCAAGGTGACGCTGCAAGGGGCCCCCAAGCCCGACCGCGCCGGCGGCTTGGCGCTCGCCTATGCGATCGAGGACGCCTACGGCGTCACGCAAGCCCATGCGGACGTTACGGCGCCGCGCGTCGACGGCGCGCCCACCCACGGCAAGCCGCTGGTCGGTCCGCCGGCGCCGGGCCTCTCGCTGGGCGCCAAGCGCGGCGGGCTCGGCCCCGCGCACGGGCGGATCGCCGCGACGTCGAGCCCATGGGCGGGCGCCGAGGCGACGCTGCGCGTCGCCGTCAAGGACACCGCCGGCCTCGTCGGCGAAAGCGCGCCGGTGGCGATCACGCTGCCAGAACGCGCCTTCGTCGTGCCGCTCGCGCGCGCGCTCGTGGAACTGCGGCGCGACCTCGCGCTCGACCCCGGATACCAACGCGAGCGCGTCGCGCTCGCCCTCGACGCGCTGGGGCGCGCGCCGGAGCGCTTCACGCCGCAGGCGGGCGTCTATCTCGCGCTGACGGGCATCGAGCGCGGCCTCGTCGAGGCGCGCACGGACGACGACCTGCGCGGAATCGTCGACGCGCTGTGGACGCTGGCGACGCGGATCGAGGACGGCGACGCCCACGGGGCGGCGCAGGCGCTGCGCGACGTCGAACGGCGGCTGCGCGAGGCGCTGGCGCGCGGCGCGTCGGACAAGGAGATCGCCGCGCTGACGGCGGAACTGAAGGCCGCCGTCCAGCGCTACCTCGAACGGCTGGCGAAGAACGCGCCCAAGGGCGCCGCGCCGCCGGGGGGCGCGGTCGATTCGCGCGACCTCGGCAAGATGATCGACGCGATGCGCGAGGCCGCGCGCGGCGGATCGCGCGCGCAGGCGCAGGCGATGCTCGACCGCTTGCAGGGCCTGCTCGACGACCTGAAGGGCGCGCAAGTCGGGCAGGCCGATCCGCTGACGCAGCAAATGCAACGGGGCCTCGGCGAGCTCGACAAGATGATGCGCGACCAAGGCAAGCTGCGCGACGACACGTTCGCCGGCAAGCCGCAGGACGGCCAATCGCTCGCCCAAAGACAGCGGGCGCTCCGCGACCAACTCGACGCGCTGCGCGAAGCGTTGCGCAAGAAGGGCGTCGACGCGCCCCCGGCGCTCGGCGACGCGGAGAAGGCGATGGGCGAGGCGCAACGCGCCCTGCAAGGACTGAAGCCCGGACAAGCGCCGGGACAGGGCCGGGGCTCGCTCGGCGAAGGAGGGCAGGCCGCGCTCGACGCGCAGGGCCGCGCGCTCGAAGCGATGCGGCGCGCGGCGAACGGTCTCGCGCGCACGCTCGCGCAAAGGCAAGGCAACGGGCGGGGACAGGGCGTCGGCCGCGTCGGGCAAGGCCGGACGACGGGCCGCGGCACGGGCGCGGGCCTGCCCGATCCGCTCGGGCGGCAGGATTCCACCGGCACTTATGGCGAGCGCGTGCAGATCGGTCCCTCGCCCGCCGACCGTGCGCGCAAGCTCCTCGACGACCTGCGCCGCCGCTCCGCCGATCCCAACCGGCCCGGCGGCGAGTTGCGCTATTACGGCCGCCTGCTCGACGGGTTGAACTGAGCGGCGGATCGGCGCCCCGGCATTTTGCGGTTGCGCCGGCCCGCGCCATCGTCCACACGCCCCCGACTCCGAGGGACATCCGACATGTTGCGCGAATTGCTGGCCGAAGGCCACGTGTTGCTCGCCGACGGCGCCACCGGCACCAATTATTTCGCGATGGGGCTGGCCAACGGCGAACCGCCGGAGATCTGGAACTTCGAGGAACCCGGCAAGGTCGCCGCGCTGCACGACGCGTTCATCGCGGCGGGCGCCGACATCGTGCTCACCAACACGTTCGGCGGCAATGCGCGCCGCCTCGCGCTGCACGGCCTCGAGGGCCGCGTCGGCGAGGTCAACGCACGCGCCGCCGCCATCGCGCGCGGCTGCGCGGATCGCGCGGGTCGCCGGGTCGTCGTGGCGGGATCGGTGGGGCCCACCGGCGACCTGTTCGCGCCGCTGGGTCCCCTGACCGAGGACGAGGCGACGGTGATCTTCGCCGCCCAGATGCGCGGGCTGCGCGAAGGCGGGGCGGACCTCGCCTGGATCGAGACCATGTCGGCGGCCGAGGAGATGCGGGCCGCCGCGCGCGCCGCCGCGTCGGTCGGGATGCCGTTCGCGATCACGGGGAGCTTCGACACGGCGGGGCGCACGATGATGGGGCTGACGCCGGAAGCCTTCGCGCAATTCGCCTCGGGGCTCGATCCGGCGCCCGAGGCGTTTGGCGCCAATTGCGGCGTCGGCGCCTCGGACCTGCTGCTGTCGCTGACCGCGATGCGCGCTGCCGCGCCCGGCGCCGCCCTGATCGCCAAGGCCAACGCCGGCGTGCCCCAATGGCACGGAGACCACGTGCATTACTCCGGCTCGCCGGCGCTGATGGCGGATTACGCCGCGCTCGCGCGCGACGCCGGCGCCTCGATCGTCGGCGGCTGCTGTGGCACCGCGCCCGAACACCTCGCCGCGATGCGGCGCGCGCTCGACGAGGCGCCGCGCCGCGCGCCGCCCGACCTCGCCGCGATCCTCGCCGCCACCGGCCCGCTGGCCTCCCCGCCGAGGGCGGAGGGCGCCGGCGACGAACGTCGCGCCCGCCGCCGGCATTGAGTCCGGCGGGCGAGCGAAGCGTCGCGCGTCACTCGACGGCGTAGACGAACGGCGGCCTGCCGTCCTTGGTGAAGGCGTAGATCTTCAGCGGCCCCGCCTTCGTGCCGGGCATTCCCGGCGCGCCGGTCGGCATTCCGGGCAAGGTCACGCCCGCGATCTGCGGTCGTTCGGCCAGCACCTTGCGCACGATGTCGGCGGGCACCAGCCCGTCGAAGGCGTAGCCGTCGATGAACATGGTGTGGCAACCCTCCATGTCGGCGGGCACGCCGGCCTTGGCGCTGATCTGCGTCAGGTCGTTGGTGGGCTTCAACGCGATGTCGAAGCCGTGGGCCTTCATGTAGGCCGCGTAGGCCTCGCAGCACGAGCACTGCGGATTCTTCCACAGGATCGCGTGCGTCGGCGCGGCGAGCGCGGCGGGCGCGAATGCGGCGAAAGCGAGCGTCGCCGCGGTGCGGATGGACTTCATCATGGTTCATTCCTCTCTCTGGCGGGAACTCCGGGTCACGCGACGCGCAACACGGTCATCAGGCCGGACACCTGGTGATTCATCACGTGGCAATGCAGCATCCAGTCGCCCGGATTGTCGGCGACGAAGGCGCATTCCACCGCGTCCCTCGGCGCGAGCAGGACGGTGTCCTGCCATTGGCGATGCGGAACCGCGACGCCGTTGCGCGTCAGCACGCGGAAGCTGTGGCCGTGGAGGTGCATCGGGTGCCACCACGCCGTCCGGTTTTTCAGGGTCAGGACGACGCTGCGACCGCGCTTGAACGTCATCAGCGGGGCCATGCCGGCCGCGCCGTCGCCGGTCATCGACATGCCGTTGATCGCCCAGACGGCGCCCCCGCCCAAGCCAGGCGTCGCCTTGCCGCCCATGCCGCCGAGGCCCATCATGCCGCCGCCGCCCATCATGCCGCCTTGGATGACGATGTCGCGCCGTTCGGCCGACGCGAGATCGGGCGCGGGCAGCGGATTGGGCGGCAGGACGACGGGTTCGCGAGGGCGCGCCGGGCTCGTCGCGACCTCGGGCGAATAGGCGAGCGTCGCCGCGACGTAGGCGAGTCCGTCGTAAAAGTCGTCGACGACGCGGTAACGCCGGCCGGTCGTCCCGGTCATGTCGAGGACGACGTCGATGCGCATCGCGGGCCCCAACGTCAAGCGACCGTCCGCCGGCTCGAACGGTTCGCATGGCTGCCCGTCGAACGCCACGACGAGCGGCCTATGGCCCTCGAACCGAAGCGCCATCATGCGCGCGAGCGCGCCGTTGATCAGGCGGATGCGGACGCGCTCGCCGGCGCGCACCGGCTGGACGGCCTCCGCGCGCCCGTTCAGCGTGACGAGGCCGCCGACATGGCCGGCCATCGCGTCTTCCATCATGTTGCCGAAGCCCGCCGCCAGTTCGCCGTCCGCGCGAAGGCGCCAGTCGCCGAACATCCAAGGCAGGTCGCGATCGACGGCGACCGCGGTCGCCTCTTCGACGATCAGCGGCCCGACCAGGCCGCGGCCGATCTGCACCAATCCGTCGTCGTGCGAGTGATACCAGAACGTGCCGGCGTCGGGCGGCGTGAACTCGTAGGTGAACCGGCCGCCCGGGGGAATCGGCGGTTGCGTCAGGCCGGGAACCCCGTCCATCGCATTGGGCACGCGGACGCCGTGCCAGTGCACGGTCGTTTCCTCGGGCAGGCCGTTGTTCACTTCGATGCGCGCCGGCCGGCCCTGTCGAAGGCGGATCAACGGCCCCGGCTCGACGCCATCGTAGGTCCATAGCCCGGTGTCCGGCTCGCCCGGCCCACGAAGCATCGCACGGGAAGCCGCAGCCGTCAGCGTCAGGGATTGGAGGGATCGCCCCTCCGCACGCGCTGGAGCGCCGGCCGCAAACGTGGCGCCAACGCCCGATGCGAGAAAGCCGCGGCGCGTGACGGCGCCGATGTCGAAATCACCCATGTCGTTGCCTCGCCATACGTCGACGGCCCGGGCGAACCCGGGCGTTTGCGCTCGCGCGCGACGGAGGTCAGGCGATTCTGGGAGGTCTGCGTGGCGTCGAGGGGCGCGCCGAGGCGAGGATCGCGTCGTCGGCGACGGGGGTCCGCGCGATGCGCCGTTCGAGCCGCAACGGCGCGACGGCCGGGGCGTGCGCGATCGTAGCGACCGATGGCGCAAGGCAGCACGCGCGCGCCATGCCGACACCGGCCCCGTCCATTTTGCAGCGCGCGTCGTGGCGACAATCGGACATCGGCGCGACGACCGGGGCCCGGTCGGCCGTCATCATCCGCATCGAAGCCCGCGCGCCGCGCGCCGCCGCGGGCGACGAGCCGACGTTGACCGCCATGACGACGGCCATCAATGCCAAGACGAGACGATGGAGCCAAATCCGCGCCATGCCCCTATCATAGCGACGATCCGGCCCGAAACAAGGCGACGGGGGCGGCGCCGGCGGACCGGACCGTGTATGAGGCCTCCATGAACCAGTTCGCGAAATCGGGCGACACGCGCAAGCGCCGTCGCGAGGCGGAGGAAGAAGCCGCGCGCGAGGCCGCGCTGGCGGTCGCACCCGCGCCGGCCATGCCCTCGCCCCCCGCTGGGGCGCATGAGTTCGAGGCCGCGGCCGAATCCGCGCCGGAGCGTCTCGACCGCTTCCTCGTCGAGGCGTTGCGCGGCGCCGGGTTCGCGCTGTCGCGGTCGCGCGCGCAAGCCCTGATCGCGGAGGGCCGCGCCACGCTCGACGGCGCGACCGCGATCGATCCCGGAGCGCCCGTCCGCGCGGGCGCGCGCGCGATCCTCGACATGCCGGCGCCGGTCCCCGCCAAGCCGCGGGGCGAGACGATCCCGCTCGTCGTCGTCCACGAAGACGCCGACCTGATCGTGATCGACAAGCCGGCCGGGCTCGTCGTGCATCCCGCGCCGGGCCATGCCGGGGGCACGCTGGTCAACGCGTTGATCGCCCATTGCGGCGACAGCCTGTCGGGGGTGGGCGGAGAGCGCAGGCCCGGCATCGTGCATCGGCTCGACAAGGACACGTCGGGCCTGCTGGTCGTGGCCAAGAACGATTCCGCGCACCGCGCGCTGTCGGAATTGTTCGCCGACCACGGCCGGACGCTGGGCCTCGAGCGCGAATATCTCGCGCTGGTCTGGGGCGCGCCCGCCGCCTCGCGCGGCACGGTCGACGCGCCGCTCGCCCGCTCGACGCGCAACCGCGAGAAGATCGCGGTCGTGGGCCAAGGCGCGGGCAAAGGCTCCGGCCGCGAGGCGCGCACGCATTGGCGCCTGCTCGAACGCCTCGGCGAGGCGAGCCTCGTCGCCTGCCGGCTCGAGACCGGGCGTACGCACCAGATCCGCGTCCACATGGCCCATGTCGGGCTGCCGTTGCTGGGCGACGGCGTCTATGGCGCCGGCCACCGCACCAAGGCGTCGCGACTCGGCGCGGACGCGCGCGCGGCCCTCGAAGCGCTGGGCCGGCAGGCGTTGCACGCTCGCCTGCTCGCCTTCCCGCATCCGGTCACCGGCGAGCCGATGCGTTTCGAGAGCGCGCCGCCCGCCGATTTCGCCCGCCTCGCCGAGGCGTTGCGCCGCTAGGTCGCGCGCGGGCGCCCGACCTGCGGGACGGGCGGCCGCGTCAGGCGGCGGCCGGCGTCGCCGTCAGGAAATAGTTCACCGAGCGATCGGGCGTCAGCCGCCAGTTCCGCGACAGCGGATCGAACGCCAAGCCCATCGCGGCGTCGGGCGCGAGGCCGGCCGCGCGCGCGAAGCCGGCGAGTTCCGCCGGCGTCACGAACTTCGACCAGTCGTGGGTGCCGCGCGGCACCCAGCGCAACACGTATTCGGCGCCCACGATGGCGAGCGCGTAGGAGAGCGCGGTGCGGTTGATGGTCGACAGCGCGACCAGCCCGCCCGGCGCCACGACGCGCGCCAGCTCGGCGACGAAGCGCGCCGGATCGACGACGTGCTCGACGACTTCGAGCGCGAGCACGAGGTCGAAGCGGCGGCCCTCGTCGGCGAGCTCGGCGACCGTGGCGACGCGATAGTCGATGTCGAGGCCGCCGTCTTCGGCGTGGCGGCGGGCGGCCGCGATAGTTGCGCGCGCGGCGTCGATCCCGGTCATCGCGAAGCCCTGGCGGGCCATCGGCTCGGAGACGATGCCGCCGCCGCAGCCCACGTCGAGCGCGGTCAGGCCGGCGAAGGCGCCCGGCGCGTCGGCCCTGGCGAAGCGCTCCAGCGCACGGGTCCGCAGGAAGTCGATCCGGACCGGGTTCAGCCGATGCAGCGGCTTCATCGGGCCGGCCGGATCCCACCAGCGCGCGGCCATCGCGTCGAAGCGCGCGGTCTCGGCGGGATCGACGCCGTCGCGGGGCGCGGTCACGGGCGCGTCGCCCTCCTCCCCCGCGCGGCGGGGGAGGTGGCGAGCGAAGCGAGACGGAGGGGGCGAGCCTTGCACACGGCCGAACCGGCGGCCTCGGCGTCGACGTCGAACGGTCGGCGCCCGTCGTCGAACGAGCCGGCCGACGCCCCCTCCACCGCGCTTCGCGCGGTCCCCCTCCCCCGCGCAAGCGCAGGGGAGGGGCGGCGGCCCCGCGTTGACTGGCACGCCGCGTCGGCTATGAAGGCGCGCCCTTCCGGGGCCCCCGCCACCCTGCCCGGTTCCATGTCCCGTCTCGTCCTGAAATTCGGCGGCACGTCCGTCGCCAACGTCGAACGCATCCGCAATGTCGCCCGCCACGTCAAGCGCGAGGTCGACGCGGGCCACGACGTTGCCGTCGTCGTGTCGGCGATGTCGGGCAAGACCAACGAGCTCGTGGAATGGTGCCGCGAGGCGGCGCCGATGCACGACGCGCGCGAATACGACGCGGTGGTCGCCTCGGGCGAGATCGTCACCGCGGGCCTGCTGGCGATCGCGCTGCAGGAGTTGGGCGTGCAAGCGCGCTCCTGGCAGGGCTGGCAGGTGCCGGTGCTGACCTCGGACGCCCACGGCTCGGCGCGCATCGAGGCGGTCGACGGCGCCGAGATCGTCAAGCGCTTCAAGGAACGCCAGGAGGTCGCGGTGGTCGCGGGCTTTCAGGGCCTGCACGCGCCGACCGGCCGCGTGACGACGCTGGGCCGCGGCGGCTCGGACACCAGCGCGGTGGCGCTGGCGGCCGCCATCGGCGCCGAGCGCTGCGACATCTACACCGACGTCGACGGCGTCTATACGACCGATCCGCGCGTGGTCGCCAAGGCGCGCCGGCTCGACCGGGTCTCCTACGAGGAGATGCTGGAGATGGCCTCGCTCGGCGCCAAGGTGCTGCAAGTGCGCTCGGTCGAGGTGGCGATGGCCCACCGGGTGCGCACCTACGTGCGTTCGAGCTTCGACGACCCGGCGGATCCCTCGCCGGGCACGCTGATTTGCGACGAGGACGAGATCATGGAAAAGCAGGTCGTCACCGGCATCGCGTTCTCGCGCGACGAGGCGCAGATCACGCTGCGCGGGGTCGCCGACAAGCCGGGCGTCGCGGCCGCCATCTTCATGCCGCTGGCGGAAGCCGGCATCAACGTCGACATGATCATCCAGGTGGTGTCGGACGACGCCTCGACCACCGACATCACCTTCACGGTGCCCGGCGGCGACTATTCGCGCGCCCGCAAGATCATCGAGGACCGCGGGGCTTCGATCGGCTACCGCTCGTTGCAGGGCGCCAACGACGTCGTGAAGATCTCGGCCATCGGCATCGGCATGCGCAGCCACGCCGGCGTGGCGGCGAGGGCCTTCAAGGCGCTGGCCGAGAAGGGCGTCAACATCCGGGCCATCACGACCTCCGAGATCAAGTTCTCGGTGCTGATCGACGCCACCTACACGGAACTCGCGGTGCGCACGCTGCATTCGCTCTACGGCCTCGACAAGGCCGCCTGAGGTGGCGCAGGACGCGGGAACGGACGCGGCCTCGATCTTCGGCGAGCCGAAGGTCGATTGCCATTGTCACGTGCTCGACCCCGCGATCCATCCCTACGGCGCCGACACGCCCTATCGCCCGGAGGGCCAGGAGATCGGCACGCCGGCGCAGATGCGCCAGGTGTTCGAGACCTACGGGGTGCAGCGCGCGCTGCTGGTGCAGCCCAATTCCGGCTATGGCTACGACAATTCCTGCCTGCTGGCGGCGATCGCCGCCTCGGGAGGCCGCTGGCGCGGCGTGGCGACCGCGCCGCGGGACGCGTCGGTCGAGGATCTCGGACGCCTGAAGGCGGCGGGGATAGTGGGCGTGGCGATCAACGCCACTTTCCACGGCGTCGATCATTATCGCGACTGGGCGCCGCTGGCCGACAGGCTGGCCGAACTCGACCTGTTCCTGCAGGTGCAGGCGGAGGGCGAGCAATGGCTCGCGCTGATGCCGCTGGTGCGGGGCACGCGCGCACGCCTGCTGATCGACCATTGCGGCCGGCCCGACGCGGCGGCCGGCCTCGGCGCGCCGGCGTTCCGCGCGCTGCTCGACCTCGGGCGCGAAGGACGCGCCATCGCCAAGCTGTCGGGCTACGCCAAGTTCGCGCGCGAGCCCCATCCCTGCCCGGACGCCTGGCCGTTCGTGCGCGCGCTGGTCGAGGCGTTCGGGCCTCGGAATTGCGTGTGGGGATCGGATTGGCCGTTCCTGCGCGCGCCCACCCGCGTCGATTACGGGCCGCTGCTGACGCTGTTCGCGCGGCTGTTCCCCGACCCCGCGCTGCGGCGGACGATGATGTGGGACAACCCGATCCGGCTGTTCGGCTTCGCGGCGGCGGATTGAGGCTTTCGCGGACCAGGAGGAATTGGTGCGGACGGCGGGGGTCGAACCCGCATGGGCATGGCCCGAGGGATTTTAAGTCCCTTGCGTCTACCGGTTTCGCCACGTCCGCCGGAGGCTTGGACCATCGCGCCGGCAATTCCACTCGCGCTGGCAGGAGTGGAGGGACTCGAACCCCCAACCCCCGGTTTTGGAGACCGGTGCTCTAGCCGATTGAGCTACACTCCTAGCGCGCGACCTCCTAGCCCGATCCCCCGCGACCCGCAAGGCGGGTTGGCGGCTTCCCCGCGTCGAAGCGTCATTTGTGCGCGACGATCAAGGTGGCGACGTGCGTTGGGGCTCCGTCGCGAAGTCGCTGGCGGCGGAGAGGAGGGCGACGGCGACAAGGAAGCCCGCACCGCTTCGTCGCCGCTCTCTCCACGACGACGGAAAGGGCGCCTGGCAAACCCCGGCGGAAGCCTCGCACCAGAACCACCACCGTCTTTGCGAGCGAAGCGAAGCAATCCAGTCTTTGCGAAGATCGCGCATTTTGGCGAAGACCGCGCATTTTGCCGGAGGGCGTCTGGATTGCTTCGCTTCGCCCCTCGCAAAGACGGCGGTGAGCGAGGGACGGCGACTGGTGCGACGCGGCGACATTGCAAGACGTGGCGCGCACCCTCTCACTGCGGGAAAGGGTTGATGCGGGACGCGTCGGGGTGAGGGTCTTTGACCTCGCGTCTCAATCCTCATCCGGCCCTCCGGGCCAAATCTCCCACCCGGGAGAAGGGGCGCGTTTGATTGATGCGTCTTGCGATTGGTGGCGTGCCTGATCGTCGGCCGTCGTCGCGCACGAACCACCGCCGTCTTTGCGAGCGAAGCGAGGCAATCCAGACAGCCGCCGAGCCCACGCCATCTAACTGGGTCCCCCGATTGCTTCGGAGCTCACGCTCCTCGCAATGACGGAAAGGGCGCACCGCTCGAGATGGCGCCGCCGGCGTCGCCCGCCGCCCTCACGCACCCTTGCGCAGGGCGGCGGCGATGGGCTCGAAATAGAACATCGGCCAGCCGACGGAAACGTGTTCGGTCCAGCTCGGGAACATCGGCGACGCGCCTTCCGGGATGCCGTCCTGGTCGAGCGCGAGGCGGCAGCCGGCACCCTCGGGCGCGAGGGTCAATCGAACCAACGAGTAGAGTCCCTCCGGCCAGACCTGGAAGCGCCAGGCCTGCACGATGGTCCTGACGGGGATCAGCTCGATCTGCCGTCCGTGGATCAATCCGCCGAACAGCGAGAACGCCGAGCCCGGCTCGGTGGACAGTTCCGTCGGCCGCCCGTCGGTGCAGGCCATGAAGTCCGCGCGGTCGGTCAGGACGCGGAATAGCCGGTCCGGCGGCGCCGAGAATGAATGTTCCAGATGGATGTGCATATGGTCGACCCCAGCCCGTGCGTGGCGCAGCATGTCACCCCTTGAACCGCGCCGCCAGCATCGCCGGCGCCTCGATCGCCCGCTTGACGGCCGCCACGAAGGCGGCGGCGTCGTGGCCGTCGACGGCGCGGTGGTCGAACGAGGCCGACAGGTTGGCCATGCGACGCGCCACGATCGCGCCACCGCGCACGGCCGGCCGCTCGCCGATGCGGCCGACGCCGAGGATGGCGACCTCCGGCGGGTTGAGGATCGGCGTCGAGGCGAGGCCGCCCAACGCGCCGAGGCTGGTGACGGTGATCGTCGAGCCGGACAGTTCGGCCGGCGTGGCGGTTCCCTCGCGCGCCGCCTTCGCCAGCCGTTCGACCTCGGCGCCGACGACGCGCACGTCCAGGCGCTCGACGGCCTTGACGACGGGGACCATCAGCCCGCGCGGCGTATGGGTCGCGATGCCGACGTTGACCGACGAATAGCGGCGGATCACGCCCTCGGCCGCCAGCCAATGTGCGTTGCATTCTGGATGCGCGCCGAGCGCGTGGACCAGCGCGCGAACGACGAAGGCGAGCGGCGACAGCTTCGCTGCGCCCGGCGCCGCGGCGAGCCGCGCGCGCAGCGCCTCGAGTTCGGTGAAGTCGACTTCCTCCACATAGGTGAAATGGGGGATGTCGCGCTTGGCCGCGGCCAGCCGTTCGGCGATGCGCCGGCGCAGGCCGGCGATCTTGACGTCCGCGTGCGCGCCCTCGACGCGCGGCGCCGGCGGGGCGGCCTGCGTTCGCCCGCCCGCGCGTGCGGTCAGCGCCGCATCGAGGTCGGCGTGCAGCACGCGGCCCTCGGGCCCCGTGCCGGCGACGCCGGCGAGC
>JAGWKJ010000345.1 GCA_028865375.1 Hyphomicrobiales bacterium
GGAGACCGCGTTTCCCTCCCCGTCGACGACCGAGAAATGCGTCGTCTGCGGGCTCTCGTAGCGGCCGGGATCGCCGGGCATGATCTCCTTGCCCGGACGCGCGCGATCCGCGGGGATCGTGGCGCGCAGGGCCGCCGCGTAGTCCTTCGAGACGAGGCCGGCCATCGGGATCTTCGTGAACGCCGGGTCGCCGAGCCAGCGCGCGCGATCGGCGAAGGCGAGCTTCTCGGCCTCCGACACGTCGTGGATCTCCTTCGCCGAACCGAGGCCTTCGGCGGCGAGCGGGAAGCCTTCGAGCACGTTCAGGATCTCGATCACGTGCACGCCGCCCGACGAGGGCGGCGGCATCGAGACGATCTCGGCCCCGCGGTAGGTTCCGCGCACGGGCTCGCGCTCGATCGCGCGATAGGCCGCGAGATCGGCGGCCGTCATGCGACCGCCGGCCGCCTCGACCGCCGCCGCTATCCTCTCCGCGACCGGGCCGTGATAGAAGGCGTCGGGGCCGTGCGCGCCGATGGCGTCGAGCGTCGCGGCGAGGTCGCCGAGCGCGATGCGGTCGCCGGCCTTGGGCGCCGAACCATCCGGTTTCAGGTAGATCTTCGCGGCGGAGGGATAGCGCGCGATGCGCTTGCGCGCCGCGGCGAGCGAGGCGGCGAGCGTTTCGTCCACGGGCAGGCCGCGCCGCGCGATCGCGGCGGCCGGCGCGACGAGGTCGGCGAAGGCGAGCTTGCCCGACCCATAGCGCTTCCATGCCAGCCAGAACCCCGCCACGGTGCCGGGAACGCCGACCGCGAGGCCGGAAAACCGCGACTTGAACGGATCCGGCTCCCCGTTGGGGTCGAGGAACACGTCCTTGGTGGTCGCCGCCGGCGCGGTCTCGCGATAGTCGATCGCCGCCGTCTTTCCGAGATCGGCGCGATGCACGAGCATGAAGCCGCCGCCGCCGAGATTGCCGGCCGCTGGCAGCGTCACCGCGAGCGCGAAGCCCACCGCGACCGCGGCGTCCACCGCGTTGCCGCCACGCCGCAGCACGTCGAGGCCGATCCGCGTCGCCGTCGCGTCGTCGCTGACGACCATGCCATGGCGGGCCACGACCGGCCGCGCGGTGGCGAAATCGGGATTGGCCGGCGGCGCGGGCGGCGGGACGACCGACGTCGACGCACCGCTCGCCGGCACGGCGACCAGCGCCGCCAACGTCGCGGCCCCGACCATGCGCCGCCAGTCCATCGGCCGCTCCCTCAATCCGGAGACGGGATCGTGGGCCGGTCCGGCGCCGAGGGCAAGGGCGAGGCTGCGGGCGCCGCGTCGAAAACCCGCGCCGGCGCGGCCAGCGCCGACGCGCCGGCGAACCAATAGGCGATCCCGTCGCGGATCTCGGCGGCGGAAATCGCGCTCCAGCGGGCCTCGAACGCCTGCGCCCCGCGCGCGCTGAGGCCGTCGTCGTCGAACGTGCAGGCCGTCGCCGCGCCGGCCGCGAAATTCGCCAGCGCGCGGCGGCGGAAGCGCAGCGCCGCGACGTGCCCTGCGAGGCGCCAGCACAGCCAGGCGGCGATCACGGCGACGACCGTGCGCGCCTGCCCCTTCGACGTCAGCGCGCCCGCGCGGGCGGCCAGCGTCGCGCCCAGCGACAGCGCGATCGCGACGCCCAGCAGCGGCCGGTCGAGGCGTCCGAAAACGCCCGTCATCCGTCCGGACAGCGCCAGTCGGTCGGCGGCGATCGCCGCCTCGGCCGGACCGAACGAAACGTGGAACGCGCCGCGCGGCGCGCGCAGATCGAGATCGCTCACCAGGTCTCGCCGGGCGCCCGCGCCTTGATCGCGAGCGCGTGGACGCCGTCGCGCAGTTCCTCGGCCAGCGCGGCGTTGACGGCGCGGTGGCGAGCCAGCGCGTCCAAGCCCGCGAAGGCCGGCGATTCGATCTCGACGTCGAAATGCGTTTCGCCGCCCGGCCGCGCGCCCGAATGGCCGGCATGCGCGGCGGAACGGTCGTGGACCTCGATCCGCGTCGGCGCCAGCGCCGCCTTCAGTTTCGCCTCGATCCGCCCGGCCATCCGCATCGCGCAATTCCCCTCGACGAGAGCCCGTTTCGCGCGTCCGTCTTGCCGCTCGGGGCCACCAAAAGTAAAGTCGGGCATGGACGTCCGCTCGCCGCTCTACGACAAGATTCGCGCCGGCAAGCGCCGCATGGAGGCGCCCAAGCCCGAGGCGCCACGCTGCGAGGCGCCCGGATGCACGGCCGAAGGCCTGCATCGCGCCCCGCGCGGCCGCGGCGAGGAGGGCTATCGGCTGCTCTGCCTCGACCACGTGCGCGCCTTCAACGCCGGTTACGACTATTTCCGCGGCATGAGCGACGCCGAAGTCGAGCGGTTCCAGCGCGAAGCGATCGTCGGCCACCGTCCGACCCGCCCGATGGGCGCCCGCCAGGGCGCGGGCGCGCCGGAAACCGCCGACCCGCGCGTCGCCGCGACCGCGCGCTCGC
>JAGWKJ010000346.1 GCA_028865375.1 Hyphomicrobiales bacterium
ACGCGCCGACGGGCGGCTTCGCCGAACCGGCGCAGCGCGCCTTCGCGCATGATGCGCTGCCGCCGGGCGCGCGCGCCGCGCCCGCGACGCAGGCGCACGATGCCCAAGCGCCCTTGGGGGCCGCGCGCGCGCAGATCCACGGCACCTACATCCTCGCGCAGAGCGCCGACGGTCTTGTGCTGGTGGACCAGCACGCCGCGCACGAGCGGCTCGTATACGAAAAGCTGAAGCGCCAGCGTGCGGAGGGCGGCGTCGAGCGCCAGGTCCTGCTGATCCCCGTCGTGGTCGACCTGCCCGCGCCCGACGCCGCACGCGTGACGGCGGCCGCGACCCAGCTCGCCGAGCTCGGCCTCGTGGTGGAAGCCTTCGGGCCCGGCGCGGTGGCGGTCGCCGAGGCGCCGCAGCTCGTCAAAGGGGGCGATCTCGCGGCGCTCGTGCGCGACCTCGCCGCAGCGCTCGCCGAGGAAGACGAGGCCGATCCGCTGGAGCGCCGGCTCGACCATCGGCTCGCCACCGTCGCCTGCCACAACTCGGTGCGCGCCGGTCGCGCGCTGGCGCCCGAGGAAATGAACGCGCTGCTGCGCGAGATGGAAGCGACGCCCGGCGCGGGGCAATGCAACCACGGCCGGCCGACCTACGTCGAACTCAAGCTGGCCGACATCGAGCGCCTGTTCGCGCGGCGCTAGACGCGACGCGGTTCGCGCGGAATTGGCCGAGGATCGTCGGGCGTGCTACCGGCGGCCATGACGTTCACGCTCCGCGACGCGACGCCCGCCGACGTCCCGGCGATCGCGGCCTTCGTGCGCGAGCTCGCCGAATACGAGCGGCTCGCCCACGAAGCGGTCGCCACCGACGAGGATTTCGCGCGAGCCCTGTTCGGCGCCGCCCCCGCCGCCCATTGCGATCTCGCCTGCGACGACGGCGCGCCGGTCGGCTTCGCGCTGTGGTTCGGGAACTTTTCGACTTTCTCGGGTCGCCGCGGCATCTACCTCGAAGACCTTTACGTGCGCCCCGCGCACCGGGGACGCGGGATCGGCAAGGCGCTGCTGGCGCGGCTGGCCGCGCGCTGCATGGAAAACGGCTGGACCCGCCTGCAATGGTCGGTGCTCGACTGGAACGCGCCGTCGATCGAATTCTACAAGTCGCTCGGCGCCGTCCTGATGGACGAATGGACGACGTGCCGGGTCGGCGGAGACGCGCTGGCGCGATTGGCGCGGGCCTGACGTCGAGGCGGCGCCGCCCCGAGATTGCGCCCCGTCGCGCCGCGCGCTAAGCCGGCCGCGAAAAGGACCTGCCATGCCCGACGCCGCCCCCATCGACAAGCGCCGCCTGCTCACCTTCGTGAGCGTGCTGATCCTGGTCGGCGTCGAGCTCGTCGGCGCCGGCTGGGCGGCCGGCTGGGCGGTCGGGGGACTCCTGGGCCTCGGCGAGACGTTGTCCCGGATCCTCGAAGCGCTGCTGGTCGCCGCCGGGCTGTTCGGTCTCTGGCGTTTCGCCCAAGCGGCGCTCGAACACGAGCCGCTGAACGGCTGAGCGTCACGCGCCCGGCGCGCGCGCCGATCCGAACAAGCGCTCCGCGTGGCGCGCCATGCGGTCGACTTCGAGGTTGACGGAATCGCCGGCCCGCAGATCACCCAGGGTCGTCGCGGCCAACGTGTGCGGGATGATCAGCACCGTGAAATCGTCGGCCTCGACCGCGTTCACGGTGAGCGAAACGCCGTCGACCGCGACGGACCCCTTGGCCGCGACATAGCGCGACAGCGCGGCCGGCGCGCGCAGGACGAAGCGCGCCATGCCGTCGAAATCCTCGCGCGACAGCACGGTCGCTATCCCGTCGACGTGGCCGCTGACGAGATGGCCGCCGAGCTCGTCGCCGAGCTTCAGCGCGCGTTCGAGGTCGAGCCTCGCGCCGACGCGCCAGCCCGCCGCGGTCGTCACCGCGAGCGTTTCGGCGCCGACGTCGACGTCGAACCACGTGCGGTTCCCCGCCCGGCCGACGCCCACCGCGGTCAGGCAGATTCCCGCGCAGGAGATCGAGGCGCCCAGCGCGATGCCGTCGGCCTCGTAGCGGCAGGCGATCCGCATCCTGGCCAGCGCGCCGCGGTCTTCGCGCGCGATCACCTCGCCGACGTCGGTGACTATGCCGGTGAACATCGGCCGATCCTCGTGAAGACTTCGGCGCGGTCGGCGCCCCAGGACTCCGCGCCCAGCGGAACGAAGCGGCGCACGTCGGCGAGCGCGGCGGCGCCCGGGGCGTCGAGCGCGGGAAGGCCGGCGGCGCCCAGCGACCGCGGCGCCGTCAGCAGGATCGCGTCGTCGACGAGGTCGGCCGCCAGGAGCGCCGCCGCAAGTCGCGGTCCGCCCTCGCAGAAGATGCGCGTCAGGCCGCGCGTCGCCAGCGTCCGCAGCGCGGCGGCGAGGTCGAGGCGCCCGTCGGCGCCCTCCTCGACGCGCAGGATTTCGACGCCCGCCGCTTCG
>JAGWKJ010000043.1 GCA_028865375.1 Hyphomicrobiales bacterium
ACGGCGGCGACATGCGTCCGCTCAGCCTGAAGGCGACCGGCGGCGCGCCGCCGTTCCGCTGGTTCGTCGACGGCGCGCCGGTGGCGGCCGACGGCTGGCGGCGCGAGGCGCGCTGGCGGCCCGACGGGGCGGGCTTCGCGCGCGCCACCGTGGTCGACGCGACGGGCGCGGCGGCCAGCGTGAAGTTCCGCCTGCGCTGACCCTCGCGAAAACGGGTGGCGGCGGCGGGCGGCGGCCGTTACGCCGTCCGCACCGAACCGATGCGAGATTCCCGATGTCCTCCGCGCCGCCGATCAACCGCTCCATGACTCCGCTCGAATGGGCGATGCTGCTCGGCCTTTCCGTGCTGTGGGGCGGGTCGTTCTTCTTCAACGGCGTGCTCGTGCGCGAATTGCCGGCTTTCACCATCGTGCTGCTGCGGGTGGCGATCGCGGCGGCCGCCTTGCGCGGCTGGATGGCGGCGCGCGGGATCGCGATGCCGCGCGGCGCGCGCGCCTGGGGCGCGATGGCCGCGATGGGCTTGCTCAACAACGCCGTGCCGCTGACGCTGATCGTGGAGGGGCAGCGCCACATCCCCTCGGGCCTCGCCGCGATCCTGAACGCCACCACGCCCCTGTTCGGCGTCGTCGTCGCGCATTTCGCGACCGCCGACGAGAAAATGACCGGCCGCCGCCTCGTCGGCGTGCTTGTCGGCGTCGCCGGCGTGGCGGCGATGATCGGCGCGGAAGCGTTGCGGACGGTCGGCGCCGACTTGCCCTCGCAGCTCGCCGTGCTCGGCGCCGCGATGTCCTATGCATTGGCCGGCGCGTTCGGCCGACGGTTCCGCGCGATGGGGATCGCGCCGGTGGCGGTGGCGACGGGCCAAAGCGCGACCGCCGCCCTCATGCTGGCGCCGCTCGCGCTCGCCGTCGACAGGCCGTGGACCTTGCACGCGCCGGGCGCGACCGCGGTCGCCGCCATGCTGGCCCTCGCATTGGCGAGCACGGCCTTCGCCTATGTCGTCTATTTCCGGATTCTCTCGACGGCCGGCACCGTCAACGCGCTGCTGGTGACGCAGCTGGTGCCCGTCACCGCGCTGCTGCTCGGCGCGCTGGCGCTGGGCGAGGCCCCGCACGCTTCCCAACTCGTCGGCATGGCGACGATCGCGTTGGGGCTGGCCATCGTCGACGGGCGGCCGTTGCGCCTGCTGCGCACGGCGGCGGCGTGAGGGCCTATTCGGCCGCGCCCAAGGTGCGCAGGGCGCGGTCCTCGATCTTGTGGCCGGCCTTGTCGCGCTTGGCTTCGAGATAGCGCATGTTCTGGGGCGTCGGGCGGCCGAACATCCTGAGCTCGTCCTCCACCACGAGGCCGGCGTCGCGCATGGCGGCGATCTTCTGCGGGTTGTTGGTGAGGATGCGGATCGCCGTGACGCCGAGCTGGCGCAGCATCTCGGCGGCGAAGTCGAACTGGCGCTGGTCGGGCTCGAAACCGAGCGTGGCATCGGCGTCGTAAGTGTCGAGACCCTGCGATTGCAGGAAATAGGCGTGCATCTTGTTGCCGATGCCCGAACCGCGGCCCTCCTGGTCGAGATAGAGCAACACGCCGCCCTCGCCGTCCGCCATGCGCTTGACGGCGCCGCGCAGCTGGTCGCCGCAATCGCATTTCAGCGAGCCGAACAGGTCGCCGGTCAGGCAGGCCGAATGCAGCCGCACCGTGACCGCCTTCGACATGTCAGGCTCGCCGACGATGATCGCCACTTGGTCGCGCAGGCCCTCGCCGCCGCGGAACACGACGAACTCGGTCTTGGGCGCGCCCTCCAGCGGCACCGGCGCGCGGCCGACGATCCGCAGTCCGACGATGCCGGCGCGCCGATAGGCTTCGAGGTCGCCCTCGCGCAACGGCAACGCGTCGGCGGGCCGTTCGTCGGCGTCGAGCTCGACCACCAGCGCGCTGGGCAGCGCCAGCGCCAGCCTCACGAGGTCGAGCGCCTCGCGGTCGAGGCGGTCGGCGTCGCGAACGGCGCCGTCCACTTTCGCTTCGCGCGCGCTGGCGAGCCGGGCGATCCGGGCGGGGTCGAGGCAGGAGACGTCGATCGTGCCGGCCTCGCCGCGATCGAGGCCGAGCTTGCCCAGCCGCGGCGCGGACAGCGCGAGGCGCGCGCCGTCGGCGTGCTTGAAACCGGCGAAATAACGGGCCTGTTCGGCGTCGAACGCGTCGGCGCCCAGCACGAGCGCGCGCGCCCCGCCGATGGCGAGCTCGACCGGCCGGCCGGCGCGCACTTCCGCGATCGCCCGCTCCGCCCTGAGCCGCGCCGCCGCTTCGTTCCTCGTCACGCCTTCGAGCATCTCTTGTCGAGCATCCCTTGGCTTCCCGCCGACGAGGCGGTCCGGACACCTTACACCCGAACCTTAACGGTTTGCGACGGCGGGAGTTTCACGCCGCGCCCGGCCGGTTCCCGGATATGGGACCGGCGCGGGGCGCGATCAAGGGAGCTCCGTCCGGGCGGGCGTGGAGGCTTCCGGCCCGCTCGCGCCGATCAAGTCCTGCCGAACAGCCACGCGTGGTCGGGGTCGTTGTGGAACTTCCACAGCCGCTTCGGCCCCGCCATCACGTTGAGATAATACAGGTCGTAGCCGTGCGCCGCGCCGACCGGATGGTAGCCGCGGGGCACCAGCGACACGTCGCGGTCGCGCAAGGTGAACGTCTCGTCGAGGTCGCGCGCGTCGTCGTAGACGCGTTGCACGGCATAGCCTTGGCGTGGGTTCATGCGGTGAAAATAGGTCTCTTCGAGCAGCGTCTCGCGCGGGGGATCGTCGCGATCGTGCTTGTGGGACGGATAGCTCGACCAATTGCCGCCCGGCGTGATGACTTCCACCACCAGCAGGCTTTCGGCATGGGGGCTGGTGTCGGGCAGGATGTCGCGCACGTGCCGCACGTTGGAGCCCGCGCCCCGCGTCTGGCGGCCGACGTCGGCGGGCGGGACGATCCGCGGCGGCTTGGCGCCCGTGCCCGGCGCCGAGCAGATCGCCACCTCGCAGGCGCCTTGCGCCACGACCCGATAGCGCGACCGCGCCGGCACGTAGAGCGACCAGGGATCGCCGTCGAACGGCGACGCCCGTTCGCCGATCGTCGTCTCGGGCAGGCCCGGCGCGGCGACGAGCGCGCGGCCCGCCACCATCACGACGCAGATTTCGCGATCGCCGGTTTCCGCCTCGATCCGCGCGCCGTCCGCGAGATCCCACGCCTCGAAGCCGACATAGGTCCAGCCGGCGTCCTCGGGCGTCACGCGCTGGAAGCGGCCGCCGGGCTCGGGCGCGGGATGGCGCAGCAGGGGGCTTTTCGACATGGATCGGTCCTCGATGGGAATGGCGTTCGCACGCTCATTAGCGCAATCGACGCGGCGACGCAGCGCGGGGCGTCAGGCGCCGGCCGCCAGCGCCATGTCGTCGCGATGGATCATCTCGGCACGGCCCGGCGCGCCCAGCACGGCCTCGATGTCGGCCGATTTCACGCCGCAGATCCGTCGAGCCTTGGCCGCGTCATAGGCCACGAGGCCGCGGCCGAGGTCGCGTCCGGCGCCGTCGCGCAGCACGACGCAATCGCCGCGCTGGAATTCGCCCTCGACGCGCACGACGCCGGCCGGCAGCAGGCTCTTGCCCGCCGCCAGCGCGCGCGCCGCGCCGGAATCGACGTGGACGACGCCCTTGGGTTCCAGCGAACCGCCGATGAAGGCCTTGCGCGCCGCCACCGGGTTGGACGGCGCGAGGAACCAGGTGCTGTCGCCGCCCCGCGCGACCGACGCCAGCGGATGGTCGCCCCGCCCGTCGGCGATCACCATGTGGACGCCGCCCGCCACCGCGATGCGCGCCGCCTCGAGCTTGGTGCGCATTCCGCCGCGCGCAAATTCAGACGCCGGCCCGCCCGCCATCGCCTCGATTTCTGGAGACAGACGCTCGACCACCGGGATCAGCCTGGCGGCGGGGTTTTCGTGGGGCGGCGAATCGTAGAGGCCCGCCACGTCGGAAAACAGCACCAGCAGGTCGGCGCCGGCCATCGCCGCGACGCGCGCGGCCAGGCGGTCGTTGTCGCCATAGCGGATCTCGCTGGTGGCCACCGTGTCGTTCTCGTTGACGACGGGGACCGCGCCCATCGCCAGCAGCCGGCCCATCGTGGCGCGTGCGTTGAGATAGCGGCGGCGTTCCTCAGTGTCGCGCAGCGTCAGCAGCACCTGGCCCGCCACGATGCCGCGCTCGGCCAGCGTCTCCGCCCACAGCCTCGCCAACGCGATCTGGCCGACGGCGGCGGCGGCCTGGCTGTCTTCAAGTTTCAGGGCGCCGGGCGGCAGGCCGAGCACGCCGCGCCCCAGCGCGATCGCGCCCGAGGAGACGACCATCACCTCGGCGCCGGCGCTCCGCAATTCCGCGACGTCCCCGACCAGCGTCTTCAGCCAGCCCGTGCGCGGGGTCGAGGCGCCGCGCGCGACGAGCAGGGAGGAGCCGACCTTCACCGTCACGCGGCGGAAGCGGGAGAAATCGGGCTTGCGGGGCGTGACGGCGTCCATCGCCCGCCGATAGAGCTTCGGGGCGTCCCGCTCAAGGGGCGGCATCAATCCCCGTCGTCGCGCGGCGGCTTGTCGAGCGCCTCCGGATCCACGCGCTTGACGCCGCGTTCCACGTCGCGGTCGTGGCGGCGATCGTCGGGATCGCCGCCGTGAGGCGCCTTGCGTCCGTATTCGGCGGCGAAAGTGCGCAGCTCGGCCGCCTCGGCGCCAGTTTTTCCGATCGATCGAGGCGCTTTCGCGGACCCTGTCCGGTCTCGGTCGCCATCGGGTCGGATCCCATCGCGATCACGCCGGATCGGCGGCGGGAGGGAGGGCGGTCAACCGGCCTTGGCCGGCACGATGAGCGAGATGGCGATTTCGACGACGAAAACGCGCCGTCTTCGCGAAGAGCGAAGCGACGACGCGATCCAGTCACGCGGGCTTTCCCACGAGGAGCGACGTTCAATGGATTGCTTCGTCGCTTCGCTCCTCGCAAAGACGGTCGAAAAGAGCTGACGTCCATCGCGAACGCCCCCGCCATTGCCCTTCACCGCGGCCCGGCCCGATCGCGCGGGCGGAACGTGGGGAGCGGAGGAAGCGCATGCCCGGCGGCCGCCAAGACCGACATCTTCGACCAGATGAGCGAGGCGCACGTCGCCTTCATGCTGTCGAAGATCCCGATGGGCCGCTTCCTGCAGGTCGAGGAGGCCGCCGCAATGATCGCTGGCTGTGCTCGCCGGAATGCCCGTTCTCGACCGGCGCCGTGTTCGACATCTCCGGCGGCCGCGTGGTCTATCGAGGAGCCGCGCCGGAATTCGCCGACCGCTCGCATCGCCTCCGGCGTGCGTCACTCGAACAGCGTCACCACCCTGGCCAGCACGTCGCTCAAGATTTCCGGCGGCAACGCGTCGATCCGCCGGCCGTTGCGCGAAGCGAGGTCGAGCGCGCGCGGCTGATCGCATCGCACGACGCCCGTCGTCGCGATGCCGCTGATGGGCACGGCGAAGCCGACGCGGCGCGCGAAATCGCCGCCGGTCGTGATTGGCAGGACGATCGGACATCGCGTCAACGCGTTGAAACGCTCCGGGGACACGACCAACACTGGCCGACGGCCCCGTTGCTCGTGCCCCTTGGTCGGGTCGAGATCGACGGAATAGATGTCGCCTCGCTTCAAGTTTCGATCTCGCGGCCCGCAGCGGACGCGTCCACCCATTCGCGTTCGTTGCGCCGCAGGGGATACGCTTGGGCCGACTCGGCTTCGTCCAACAGTTCGGCGAGCGTGACGCGCGACCGGACCATCGGCACGACGACGAGGCGACCGTCGTCGATGGTCAGGCCGATTTCGGCGCCGGCCGCCAGATGGAGCACGTCGAGCAGCGCGGGCGGCACCGCCAACATGACGGACCCTCCCACTTTGCGTAAACACGTCGTGACCATCCGTACCTCCCGTGCGTTATACTTTAGTATAACACGCAGTTTGCCCGGTCAAGTCGTGGATCGACGCTCATCCCCGCGCCGCCCGCAACGCCGCCGCGGCGGCGAACGGCGCGAGCGCGACGGCCGCCAGCGAAATGCCGGCCAACGCCGCGATCATGGCGGGAAACGGCGCGACGCTCGCGGCGTTCGCCGCCTCGACGCCAAAGATCAGCGTCGGCACGGCCATGGGAGCGACCAGCACCGCGGTCAGCGGCCCGGCGCGCCGCAGGCTCGCGGTCAGGGCGGCACCGATGGCGCCGAACGCGGTGATCGCGGGCGTGCCCGCCAGCAACGCGACGACCGCGCGCGGGAGGTTGGCGGGCTCCAGCCCGAGCATCAGGCCGAACGCGGGCGAGACCACGACGAGCGGGAGCACCGCGACCAGCCAGTGCACGGCGCCCTTGACGAGCGCGATCGCCTCCAACGGCGTCTTGGCCAGCGTCATCTGGTCGAGCGCGCCGTCTTCCGCGTCGGCCTGGAACAGGCGGTCGAGACCCAGCAGCGTCGAGAGCAGCGCGCCCAGCCACAGCAGCGCGGGCGCGACGCGGGCGAGGACAGCGCGGTCCGGCCCGATGGCGAACGGGGCCAGCACGACGAGCGCGAAATAGAACGACACGCCCACGGCGCCGCCGGCGCCCGACGCGCGCGCGACCGCGAATTCGCGCCGCGCCAACGCCGCCAACGGGCCGTTCATGCCGCCGCCCCGGCGCGACCGAGCGCCAGCCGCCGCGCGGCGGGCAGCGCCAACCCGGCGTGGGTGGCGACGACGACGATGCCGCCTTGGGCGCGATGGACGCCGATCAGTTCGACCAGCGTCGCCTGCGCGTCGCTGTCGAGCGCGGTGGTCGGCTCGTCGAGCAGCCAGACTGGGCGCGGCGCCACCAGAAGGCGGGCCAGCGACGCGCGGCGGCGCTGACCGGCCGACAACACGCCCGCCGGCAGGCCGGCCAAGCGCGCGACGCCCAGCATCCGCAGCGCGTCGGCGATCGACAGGCCGCCCGCGGCGCCAAGCAGGCCGGCGAGGAACGCGAGGTTCTCGGTCACGGTCAATCCATTGCGCAGGGCGTCGTGATGGGCGACGCAGTGGCAGATCTCGGGAAGGTGTTCGGGGCCAGAGGGTCCCGTGGCGACGATCGCTCCGGCGTCGGGCCGCAGCAGCCCCGCCAACGCCCGCAGCAGGCTCGTCTTGCCGGCGCCGTTGGCGCCCAGCACCGTCAGCGCGTCGCCGGGCGCCAGCGTCACGTCCAGCCCCTCGAACAAGCGCCGCCCGCCGCGCGACAGCGCGAGGCCGGAAACGGCGATCGTCGGGGCTGGCGCCGTCCGCGGCGCGGGCGGACGGGCTGAATCGCGCGTCGGGCTCTGGACCATCGTTTTGGCTGTAGCGGTTCCCGCCCGCATTATCTATAAGGCGCCGCATCGCACAAACCGGCCGCGCAGGGGGACGGACATGGCATCGCTCGACAGCTTCAAGGCCCGCAAGAAACTCGTGGTGGGCGGCAAGACCTACGAGATCCATTCGCTCAAGGCCGCCGAGAAGAACGGGCTGGCGGGCATTTCGCGGCTCCCCTATTCGATGAAGGTGCTGCTGGAGAACCTGCTGCGCAACGAGGACGGCAAGACCGTCGCCAAGAAGGACCTCGAAGCGCTCGCCCGTTGGACCAAGGACCGGGGCAAGGCCGGCGCCGAGATCGCGTTCCGCCCGGCGCGCGTGCTGATGCAGGATTTCACCGGCGTGCCCGCCGTCGTCGACCTCGCCGCGATGCGCGACGCGATGGTGGCGCTGGGCGGCGACCCGCAGAAGATCAATCCGCTGATTCCCGTCGACCTCGTGATCGACCATTCGGTGGTGGTCGACCACTTCGGCACCGCCAAGGCGTTTTCGCAGAACGTGAAGCGCGAATACGAGCAGAACCAGGAGCGCTACCGCTTCCTGAAATGGGGCCAGCAGGCGTTCGCCGACTTCTCGGTCGTGCCGCCGGGCACCGGCATCTGCCACCAAGTGAACCTCGAATATCTCGCCCGCACCGTGTGGACGCGCAAGGAGCGCCGCAAGGTCGCCGGCAAGGCGACGACGGTGGAGATCGCCTATCCCGACACGCTGGTGGGCACCGACAGCCACACGACGATGGTCAACGGGCTGGCCGCGCTGGGCTGGGGCGTCGGCGGCATCGAGGCCGAGGCCGCGATGCTGGGCCAGCCGTTGTCGATGCTGATCCCCGAGGTGATCGGCTTCCGGCTGTCGGGCGCGCTGAAGCGCGGCGTCACCGCGACCGACCTCGTGCTCACCGTGACGCAGATGCTGCGCAAGAAGGGCGTCGTCGGCAAGTTCGTCGAGTTCTACGGCCCGGGCCTCGAGGAGATGACGGTCGCCGACCGCGCGACGATCGCCAACATGGCGCCGGAATACGGCGCGACCTGCGGCTTCTTCCCGGTCGACGCGGCCACCTTGCGCTACTTGCAGGCGACCGGCCGCACCCCGGCGCAGGTCGCGCTGGTGGAAGCCTATGCCAAGGCGCAGGGCATGTTCCGCACCCGCGCGTCCGAGGACCCCGTCTTCACCGATTCGCTGGCGCTCGAGCTCGGCGACGTCGAGCCCTCGCTCGCCGGCCCCAAGCGGCCGCAGGATCGCGTCGCTTTGTCGGGCGTGAAGGCGGGCTTTCGCGCCGCGCTCGGCGGCGAGTTCCGCAAGGCGGGCGAGGAGGCCAAGCGTTTCCCCGTCGAGGGCGAGGCGTTCGACATCGGCCACGGCGACGTGGCGATCGCCGCCATCACGTCTTGCACCAACACGTCGAACCCAAGCGTCATGGTGGCCGCCGGCCTGCTGGCGCGCAACGCGCTGGCGCGGGGCCTCAAGGTGAAGCCGTGGGTGAAGACCTCGCTCGCGCCCGGCAGCCAGGTGGTCGCGCAATACCTGTCGTCGAGCGGCCTGCAGAAGGACCTCGACAAGCTCGGCTTCAACCTCGTGGGCTTCGGCTGCACGACCTGCATCGGCAATTCGGGCCCGCTTCCCGAGGCGATCTCGAAGTCGGTCAACGCCAACGACCTCGTCGTCTCGGCGGTGCTGTCGGGCAACCGCAACTTCGAGGGCCGAGTGTCGCCCGACGTGCGGGCCAATTACCTCGCCTCGCCCCCGCTGGTGGTCGCCTACGCGATCGCCGGATCGACGCAGGTGGACCTCGCCACCGAGCCGCTCGGCGTGGGCAAGGACGGCTCGCCGGTGATGCTGGCCGACGTCTGGCCGGCGCCCGAGGAGATCGAGGCGGTGGTCGCCAAGAACGTGACGCGCAAGGCGTTCAAGGAGCGCTACGCGGACGTGTTCAAGGGCGATTCCAACTGGGCCAAGGTGCGCGCGCCCAAGGGCGACGTCTACGGCTGGGACATCGGCTCGACCTACGTGCGCAACCCGCCCTATTTCGAGGGCATGACGAAGGAGCCCGCGCCGCTCGAGGACGTCGTGGACGCCCGCGTGCTCGGCCTGTTCCAGGACTCGATCACCACCGACCACATCTCGCCGGCCGGCAACATCCGCGCGGCGAGCCCGGCCGGCGCCTACCTCTCCGAGCACCAGGTGCGGCCGGCCGACTTCAACCAATACGGCACGCGGCGCGGCAATCACGAAGTGATGATGCGCGGCACCTTCGCCAACATCCGCATCAAGAACCAGATGGTGAAGGGCCAGGACGGCGCCGTCGTCGAGGGCGGCTGGACGATCCACCGGCCGGGCGGCGAGCGGATGCCGATCTACGAGGCCGCGATGCGCTACAAGGCCGAGGGCGTGCCTCTGGTGGTCTTCGCGGGCAAGGAATACGGCACCGGCTCGTCGCGCGACTGGGCGGCAAAGGGCACGCGCCTGCTGGGCGTGCGCGCCGTGGTCGCGCAGAGCTTCGAGCGCATCCACCGCTCGAACCTCGTGGGCATGGGCGTGCTTCCGCTGACGTTCAAGGACGGGACGTCGTGGACCGACCTCGGGTTGACGGGCGGCGAGACGGTCTCCATCCGCGGCATCGCGCACGGACTCGCGCCACGCACCGACATGGCGGCGGAGATCGCCTACGAGGACGGCCGCAAGAAGAGCGTGCCGCTGACCTGTCGCATCGACACGCTGGACGAGCTCGAATATTTCCGCAACGGCGGCATCTTGCCCTACGTTCTGCGCAGACTCGCGGCCTGACCGGCCGCCGCCGGCGCTTGATCCGCGTCAACGCGGGGACGCGCCGGCGGCGCCAGCATGACCGCCCATAGGAGGTCGGCCATGCCCTTCGCCAGCGTATTCCTCGCCGTCGTCCACGACGGATCCCACGACGCCCCCGCCGCGGTCGACTACGCGGTCGACCTCGCGGCTTCCAAGCCGGGCCACCTGACGGCCTATGTCGGCGTGCCCCGCGTGGTGCTTCCCGCCGAATATCCCGGCATCTCGTTCGGCGAGATGCAGGCCGAGATCGAACGCAAGTTCGACGAGGAGGCCGCCGCTTGGGCGTCCGACCTGCGCCGGCGCGCGTCCGCCGGCGGCGGCGCGGTCGACGTCGAACTCGTCAAGGACGTCGCCGTCCCGATGTCGGACGCATTCGCGCGCGCGGCGCGCGTCCATGACGTGGCCGTGATCGGCGCGCCCAAGGACGCCAGCGAATTCCAGGCGCTCGCCATCCATCGGCTGCTGATGGATTCCGGCGGGCCGACGATCGTGGTGCCGGCCGGATGGTCGCACGATTCCTCGGCCAAGAAGGTCGTGGTCGCCTGGGACGGCTCCGCGCAGGCCGCGCGCGCGGCGCGCGACGCGCTGCCCCTCTTGGCGCGCGCGGCGGAAGTCGAGGTGTTGTCCGTGACCGGCGACAAGCGGACGCCCAAGAACGTCGGGCACGCGATCGCCGCCAACCTGTCGCGCC
Source organism: Hyphomicrobiales bacterium (assembly GCA_028865375.1). GTDB lineage: Bacteria > Pseudomonadota > Alphaproteobacteria > Rhizobiales > Beijerinckiaceae > JAGWKJ01. Next base: position 10,879 of record JAGWKJ010000043.1, read on the forward strand.
ATTGCCGGTCCGTGCGCGTGACAGAAGTTCCGGCCGGCGACCGGGAGCCCGGGATCGTCGTGCAGGAACACGCCGCCACGACGCGCGCGGGACTGGTCGTCATGGGCGCCTACGTCCACTCTCGCCTGCGCGAATGGGCGTTCGGCGGCGCGACCCGCACCGCGATCCGCGACGGCAAGGCGCCCACGCTGCTTTCGCATTGAGGCGGCGACGCGGCGGCGCCGTTTGCATCGCCGCGGCGAAGCGACCTAAGTAGCCGCGCCCAAGCCGGAGCGCGAGCCATGTCCGCAGACGTCCCGCGCAGCGCGCTGTTCCTCGGCGGCGCGCGCTCCGGCAAGACGCGCGCCGCGCTCGACCTCGCCGAGCGTTCGTCGCCGACGCGGATCTACGTCGCGACCGCGCTGGCGCTCGACGACGAGATGCGCGCCAAGGTCGCGGCGCACCGCGCCGAGCGCGGCGAGGGTTGGCGCACGGTGGAGGCGCCGCTCGACCTCGCGGAGGCGATCGCGCGCGAATGCGCCGCGGACCGCGCGACGACCGTCGATTGCCTCACGCTGTGGCTCGCCAACGTCATCGGGGCGGGACGCGACGCGCAGGAAGCCGTGCGCGCGCTCGCCGACGCAGTTCGCGGAGCGAGGGGACCGCTGGCGATCGTGACCAACGAGATCGGACAGGGCATCGTGCCCGCCGATTCCGCGACGCGTTTCTTCCGAGACGCGCATGGCGCGATGAACCGCGCGGTCGCGGCCGCCTGCGACCGCGTCATTTTGGTCACGGCGGGAATCGAAATGATCGTGAAGCCGGCGCCGCACGCGCTTTCCCCGTTGCGCTGACGCGCGCGTTGCGCGACGATTCGCGCATGCCGTTCGAATCGCGTTTCCCCCAGCACGACCGCGCGCGATGGCCCTGACGCTCAGGCTGTTCCGGCATCGCGCGCCGACGCAGGCCTCGCCGCGCGTCGAGGTGACGCATCTCGACGTCGAGCATTGCGGCCGCGTCCACC
>JAGWKJ010000347.1 GCA_028865375.1 Hyphomicrobiales bacterium
GCTGACGTTGCCCGAAGCCAAGCGCGTCGCCGGCCGCCTGCTGGGCGACGGCGGGCTGGCGGTCGCCATCGCCGGGCGGCCCGAGGGGTTCGGTTCGATCAAGACGACCGAGACCCCATAGGCAAGGGCCTTCAGGGCGAAAATGGTATTGCTCGTGCTGATCGCGATCCCGCCTTTTCGCGTTACGCCACCTCATGATGAGTGGGCGGGTGACTATTGACTATCCGTTTTAATCCCCCATAATGGGGGTAATGTAGACTGGATGGAAAAACTTGAGCCACACTACGAACTGGCGACGATCAAAGCGGCGTTCGCCGACCCCTCCAGCCTCGATCGGTCCTTCGTTTCGAAGCAAGGAGCCGACGATCTCGACATGGGTGACGCGGCCGTGGCTGCCGTCATTCAAGGTTTGAGCGCTGCGGACTTCGATAAATCGATGACCTCGATGGCCGATCATCGGGTGTGGCAGGACGTTTACAAGCCGAGGGTGCGCGGAAGGACGCTGTACGTGAAATTCACGCTCGATGCCATGAACGCATTGCTTTTGATCAGGTTCAAGGAGGCCTGACGATGGCCAAGACTCCGCGGAATTACCCCGATACGATGGCGAGCGCGGGCTCGGGGCGCCCCATGACACGCGGCGAAAAACTGGTCACGTTCAAGATCGAAGGGCGCGCCTTCGCCTATAAGCAACCTGGCTGGTGGTGCTCCTTGACCGACCCCGACGATATGGACGGGCAGTTGGTCGACGACGACAATCAAGTCGCTGAAATGGCGCGCCGGACCGCGAAGGCGCTCGCGCACGGTGAAAAGGTGTTCGTGCCCGTGGTGATCCGCGCCATTCGTCAACGCTGCGGACTGACGCAGCGCGAAGCCGGTTTGCTCTTTGGCACGGGCGAAAAGTCGTTCGAAAAATACGAGAGCGGGACAATTCAGCCTTCGGCTCCCACCAAGCGGCTGCTCAAGTTGGCGATGGAAAGGCCCGAACTGTTCAAGCTGCCGGACGATCGCCGCATCGAATCGTCGTCGATCGACGACAGCGCTTTTGTCCACGAAGCGCTGGCCGCCGCTCATATCGAACGGCTCTACGAACCGCTTTTCGCCGAGCCACGGCGCGGTTCGACGCCCTACTCGCGGCACAGGTCGAGATAGAGGGCGAGCGACCGGCTTCCCTCGTCGCGCAAGCCGGCCACGCCGTCCGACCGGAAATCCGCGCCGCCGGCGAGGCCGACGAATTCGCCGCGGAACGCGCCGGCCTTCGGATCGAACGCGACGGCACCGACGCGCGAACCCGCCCGCCTGCTATAAGCGCCGACCTCGCCCCCCCGAATCGCGCCCGAGACCATGCCCAGCGTCCGCCTCCTCGACGCCCTGACCATCGACCGCATCGCGGCCGGCGAAGTCGTCGAGCGGCCGGCCGACGCGGTGAAGGACCTGGTCGAGAACGCGCTCGACGCCGGCGCGCGCCGGGTCGAGGTCGCGGTCGAGGACGGAGGGCGCCGGGTGATCCGCGTCGCCGACGACGGCGCGGGCTTCGCGCCCGAGGACCTCGCGCTCGCGGTGGAGCGCCACGCGACCTCCAAGCTGCCCGACGGCGACCTCGCGGCCATCGCCTCGTTCGGCTTCCGCGGCGAGGCGCTGCCTTCGATCGCCGCCGTGTCGCGGCTGGAGATCCGCACCCGCGCCGAGGGCGCCGATGGCGGGCTCAGGCTCGTCGTCGAACAAGGCGTCAAGGGCGCCGTCGCGCCGGTGGGCCATCCGCGCGGCTCGACGATCGAGGCGCGCGACCTGTTCGCCGCCACGCCGGCGCGGCTGAAGTTCCTGAAGTCGCCGCGCGCCGAGGCGCTCGCCTGCGCCGACGCGATCCGGCGTCTCGCGATCGCCCATCCGCAAGCGCGCTTCGCCTTCGCCTCCGACGAGGGCGGCGCGTTCGATTGGCCCGCCTGCCCGCCGGGTCCGCAAGGCGCGCGGATGCGCTCGGGCCAGGCGCTCGGGCCCGATTTCCTCGACGACGCGCTCGACATCGACGCCACGCGCGAGGGCGTGCGGCTGACCGGGCTGGTGGCCGTGCCGACGCACCACCGCTCGAACGCGCAGGCGCAGTATTTCTCGGTCAACGGGCGGGCCGTGCGCGACCGCCTGCTCGCCGGCGCGCTCGCCGGCGCCTATGCCGATTTCCTGCCCGCCGGCCGCAAGGCGGTCGCGATCCTCGACGTCGCCTGCGATCCCCGCTTCGTCGACGTCAACGTGCATCCGGCCAAGACCGAGGTGCGCTTCGCCGATCCCGGCCTCGTGCGCGGTTTGATCGTGGGCGCGATCCGCGAGCGGCTGGGCGCTGCGCGCCATCGCGCCAGCGTCGGCGGCGGGCTGGCGGCGGCGGCGCTGTTCGCGCGCGACTTTGGCGCGGCGCCGAACGGCTACGGGTCCGCGCACGCGCCGACGGGCGGCTTCGCCGAACCGGCGCAG
>JAGWKJ010000044.1 GCA_028865375.1 Hyphomicrobiales bacterium
GGTCGGCGTCGGCCTTGTCGCCGATTGCGAAGGCGGCCGACGGCGTGGCGGGCGTCAGCACCGCGTCGACGCCGGCGGCGAAGGCCGTCTCGAAGTCGCGCTTGATGAGCGTGCGCGCCTTCTGCGCCTTCAGGTAATAGGCGTCGTAATAGCCCGCCGACAGCACGTAGGCGCCGATCATCACGCGCCGCCGCACTTCCGCGCCGAAGCCCTTGGCGCGCGTGCGTCCGTACATGTCGTCGATGTCGGCGCCCGTCTCGCGCAGCCCGTAGCGCACGCCGTCGTAGCGCGCGAGGTTCGAGGAGGCCTCGGCGGGCGCGACGATGTAATAGGCGGGCAGCGCGTATTTGGTGTGGGGCAGCGAGATCTCGCGCACCTGCGCGCCGGCGTCGCGCAGCCAATCGACGCCCTTGCGCCACAGCGCGTCGATCTCGGCGGACATGCCGTCGAGCCTATATTCCTTCGGCACGCCGATGACGCGGCCCTTCACCGAGGCGCCGACGGCGGCCTCGTAATCGGGCACGGGCAAGTCGGCGCAGGTCGAGTCCTTCGCGTCGGGCCCCGCCATCGAGCGCAGCATGATCGCGCAGTCGCGCACCGAGCGCGCGAGCGGCCCGGCCTGGTCGAGCGACGAGGCGAAGGCGACCATGCCCCAGCGCGAGCAGCGGCCGTAGGTCGGCTTGACGCCGACGATGCCGGTGAAGGCGGCGGGCTGTCGGATCGAGCCGCCGGTGTCGCTCGCGGTCGCCGCGAGGCACAGGCGCGCCGCCACTGCGGCGGCCGAACCGCCCGACGAACCGCCCGGCGTCAGCAGTCCCGTCTTGTCGCGCGTCGCGGCGGCGGCCTTGGCGCGCGCGACGTCCCAGTTGGGCGGCAGGATCGGCGAGGCGACGGGACCATAAGCGGAGGTCTCGTTGGACGAGCCCATCGCGAACTCGTCCATGTTCAGCTTGCCGAGCATCAGCGCGCCGTCGCGCCACAGGTTGGCGGTGACGGTGGATTCGTATGGCGGCTTGAAGCCCTCGAGGATCGCGCTGCACGCCTGCGTGTGGACGCCCCGCGTGGCGTAGAGATCCTTGACGCCGATCGGCAGACCTTCGAGCGGGCGGGCGTCGCCCTTGGCGAGCCGGGCGTCGCTCGCCCCTGCCGCCGCCAACGCGGCCTCGGGCGTCTCCACGACATAGGCGTTCAGCGCGCGCGCCTTCTCCATCGCCGCCAAGTGCGCGCGCGTCAGCTCGACCGCCGAGGCGCCGCGGGATTTCAGCAGGTCCCGCGCGGCGGCGAGCGAGAGGTCGGTCAGTCCGGACATTGCGATGTCGCTCCGCTCACTCGATGACCTTCGGCACGGCGAAGAATCCGTCTTCGCCGCGCGGCGCGTTGGCGAGCACCTGGTCGGCGATGCCGCCCTCCGTGACTTCGTCCTTGCGCAGGCGCAGCTTCATCGGCGTGACCGAGGTCATCGGCGCCACGCCGGCGACGTCGAGGCCGTCGAGCTCGGCGACGAAGGACAGGATGGCGTTGAGTTCGCCGGCCAGGTGCGGCAGCTCGGTCTCCGCCACGGCGATGCGGGCGAGCCGCGCGATGCGGCGCGTGGTTTCGATGTCGACGGCCATGGGGGCTCCCGGTGCGGCGGGCGCTGGGCGCCGGCGCAATTCGACGGTGGCTCCCCGAGCAGGACTCGAACCTGCGACCATTCGATTAACAGTCGAATGCTCTACCAGCTGAGCTATCGGGGATCGCGCCGGACGCAGGCCCTATAGCAACGTTCCCGGCGGTTGCAAAGTCTCGCCGGCGCCGGCGCGCTCAAGTCCCGATTGCGTGCGCGCCCGCATGCGTTAGACTCCTCGGCGCAAAACCAAGCCGCCCGCCCGAGTCCCGCCCTTGACCAAGGAACCGCGCGACCCCTTGCAGTTCTACCTGACCGCGCCATCGCCCTGCCCTTACTTGGCGGGCCGGACGGAGCGGAAGGTGTTCACCCATCTCGTCGGGATGCGCGCGCGCGAGGTCAACGAGGCGCTGTCGCAGCACGGTTTCCGCCGCTCGCAGACGATCGCCTACAGGCCCGCCTGCGACGGCTGCCGGTCCTGCGTGCCGGTCCGCGTGGTGGTGGAGGAGTTCGCGCGCTCCGCCGGGTTCCGTCGCGTCGCCAAGCGCAACGCCGACCTTTCCTTCGGCCTCGAGCCCACGGTGGCTACGCGCGAACATTATTCGCTGTTCCGCGCCTATCTGGACGCCCGGCACCCCGACGGCGGCATGGCCGACATGTCCTTCCTCGATTTCGGCATGATGGTGGAAGACAGCCACGTCGACACGGCGCTGGCCTGCTGGCGCGGGCGCGACGACGGCCGCCTCCACGCCGCCTGCCTGATCGACCGCCTGTCGGATGGGCTATCGATGGTTTATTCCTATTTCCGCCCCCAGGAGACCGCACGGTCGCTCGGCGTCAACGCGATCCTCGACGTGATCGACATGGCGGGGGGCGAACGCCTGCCCTACGTGCATTTGGGCTATTGGGTCGAAGGGTCGCAAAAGATGGCCTACAAGTCCCGTTTCCTGCCGCAGGAACGCCTGACGCGGGACGGTTGGCGCCGGTACGACGCGGCCGAGCCGACTTGATTTCGCCCCGCCGCGGCGCGAAGACGCCCGCGATGTCCATTCGCCGTGCGCTCGCGTTTCTGGTGTCCGCAGGCTTGGCGGCGACGCTGGCGCTCGCTCCATCGGCGCTCCTTGGTCCGGCGCGCGCGCTCGACGTGACGCCCGACAGCCCGAGCCTGCGCGCCCGCGCGACCTTCGCCGACGGCAAGCTGATCGTCGACGGGATCCAATGGCGGGTATTCGCGGCCGATGCGGGGCCCGACGGCAAGCGGACGATGGTCGCCCGTTCGGGCGACGCGGCGCCGGCGTTCCACCTGCCGCCCGGCCGCTACTGGGTCCATGCGGCTTGGGGCCTCGCCAGCGCGTCCGCGCCGGTCGACGTTCCCGCGCCCAAGGAACTGGCGCTGAAGCTCGACGCCGGCGCCTTGCGCATCGAGGGCAAGCTGGGCGACGCCACGATCCCCGGCGACCGCCTCGCCGTCGACGTCTGGGCGCCCGTCGGCCTGAACCCGGAGGGCAAGCTCGTCGTCTCGGGCGCCAAGGGCGGCGAGATCCTGCGCCTGCCGGTGGGCGACTATCACGTCGTCAGCACCTTCCTCGACGTGGTGGGCACCGGCACGATCGGCGCCGCCAAGGGCCAGCCGCAGAAGACCAATTCCTTCGTCGAGGCCGACATATCCGCCAAGGACGATTCGCTGGTCACCGTGTCGATGCGCCACCGCGTCGCCAAGCTGACGTTGAAGCTGGTGTCGCACGCCGGCGGCGCCGCGCTCGCCGACGTGACGTTCACGGTGCTGACGCCCTCGGGCGACACGGTGCGCCGGCTGGTCGGCGCCTATCCCTCGCTGGTGCTGGCGGAGGGCGACTATCTCGCGGTCGCCGAGCGCAGCGGCGAGGACTACCAGCGCGAGTTCAAGGTCGTCGGCGGCGTCGACGGCGAGATCGAGATCGTGGCGAAATGACGGGGCGGACCGATGCAGACGTTTTTCGTGGAGATCAAATGCAGGCTCGGCCGCACCTATGACGTGGCGAGCGCGCTGGCCGAGGCGGAGATCGCGTCCGAGATCCACTCCATCGCCGGCGACCGCGACATCCTAGCGAAGTTCTACGTCGAGGACGGCGTCGACATCGGCCATTTCGTCGGCGAGAAGGTGCAGCGCATCGACGGCATTCTCGACACCAAGACGGTGATCGCCTTCAAGGCGTTCTGAGCGCCGCGTCGCGCGACGGCGGCGAGCCCCGCCGCGGCGCTTCGGCGCCGCCCCCGCGTCCTGACGTTCGAGGCGTGATCCGCGCTTAAGGGCCAACGCGGATCGGACTTTCTCCGCGCGGTACGCGTGCGGAGGCGGGGACGGCGCCGCGCCGTTCGTCGGACGGCGACTGCAGGAGCGCCCGACGTGGCCACGGTCCCGGGGCGTTGCGAGTCGTCCGCGGGAACGCCTTGATAAATAAGGATTCGCGCTTCGCCCGGCGCTGACGGCCGCCGTCAGCTTCGCGCAATCGGCGCGCCGCGCGACTCGAAATCAGCCGTTGGGCAGGCGTTCGGCCAGCGCTTCGAGCACCGCCATGCGCACGGCGACGCCCATCTCGACCTGCTCGCGGATCAGCGATTGCGCGCCGTCGGCGACCGCGCCGTCGATCTCGACGCCGCGGTTCATCGGCCCCGGGTGCATGACCAGGGCGTCGCGCTTGGCCAGCGCGAGCTTGTCGGCGTCGAGGCCCCAATGGCGGAAATACTCGCGCGCCGAGGGCACGAACGCGCCGCTCATGCGCTCCCGTTGCAGGCGCAGCATCATCACGATGTCGGCGCCGTCGAGCGCCTCGCGCATGTCGCCGGCGACTTCGACGCCCCAACGATCGAGGCCCGGCGGCATCAGCGTCGCGGGGCCGCAGGCGCGCACGCGCGCGCCCATCGCGGCCAGCAGGAAGATGTTCGAACGCGCGACGCGCGAGTGCAGGATGTCGCCGCAGATGGCGACCACGAGGCCCTCGAAGCCGCCCTTGTTGCGGCGGATCGTCAGCGCGTCGAGCAGCGCCTGGGTCGGATGTTCGTGCGCGCCGTCGCCCGCGTTGATGACCGAGCAATCGACCTTGTGCGACAGCAGGTGGACCGCGCCCGCCTGGTGGTGGCGCACCACGATCACGTCCGGCCGCATCGCGTTCAGCGTGGCGGCGGTGTCGATCAGCGTTTCGCCCTTCTTCACGCTGGACGACGCCACCGACATGTTCATCACGTCGGCGCCCAGCCGCTTGCCGGCGAGTTCGAACGACGCCTGCGTGCGCGTCGAAGCCTCGAAGAACAGGTTGATCTGGGTGCGGCCGCGCAGCGTGGCGCGCTTCTTCTCGACTTGGCGCGAGATTTCCACCGCCGCCTCTGCGCGGTCGAGCAGGCCCTCGATGTCGAGGCGGCTCAACCCCTCGATGCCGAGGAGGTGCTTGTGCGGAAAGGCCGGCGCGCTCATCGCGCCTCGCTTAGCGCGCTCCTCGCGCGCCGGCAAACGCGGGGCGCGCGCCGGGGATTGAACCGCGCGCCGGGGACGGGTAGCGGGATTGCCGACCACCAAGACCAGGAACGACGATGCAACTTCACTTTTCGCCCGGCGCCTGCTCGCTCGGCATCCACGTCATGCTCGAGGACATCGGCGCCCCTTACGAACTCGCCCGCGTCGATTTCGCCAAGCGCCAGAATTTCGGTCCCGAATTCCTTGCGTTGAATCCGAAATCGCGTGTGCCGACCCTCGTGCGCGACGACGGCTCGGTGCTGACCGAATATCCCGCCATCGCGTTGTGGCTCGGCCTGAGCCGGCCACGGGCGCACCTGCTGCCCGAAGACGTCGAGGGCCGCGTGCGGGCGATGGAAGCGGTGGAGTACCTCGTTTCGACCGTCCACATGCTGGGCTTCACCCGCATCTTCCGGTCGGAGCGCTTTGCCGCGCGGCCCGAGGACCACGATTGGGCCAAGGAGCGCGGTCGCGAGGTCGTGCGGCAGGGCTTCGAGGTGATCGCCGGCACGCTCGGCGACAAGGACTGGATCGCCGGCGATTATTCGGTCGCCGACCCGACGCTGTTCTACTGCGCGTTCTGGGCCCACAAGCGGTTGAACATGGATTGCCCGCCGGCGATCACGGCCCATTACCGGCGGATGCTCGCCCGGCCCGCCGTCACCCGCGCTCTCGCCGGCGAGGGCCTCGAAGCCTGACGGTCAGCGCCTGCCGCCGCGCCGTCGGGCCGCGATCCAGTCTTTGAAGGCGACGAAGGCGTTGGGCGGCAAGGCGCGCAGCAGCCGCGCCGGCCAGACGAGCCGGCGCGGAAACGCCACTTCGAAGCCTCCCCGCGCCAACCCGTCGCAGATGCGACGCGCGGCGTCGTCGACGTCGAGGAAGAGCGCCTTGGGCATGCGGACGCCCACCGTCAGCGGCGTGCGCACGAAGCCCGGATTGACCACCTGGAGCGTCACGCCCCGTCGCGCCAAGGTGCGCCGCCAAGATTCCGCCAGCGCGTTCAGCGCCGCCTTCGACGCGCCATAGGCGGCGTCGCCGCCAAAGCCGCGATAGCCCGCCAGCGAGGCGACGATGGCGATTTGGCCGCGCCCGCGGGTCGACATCGCCCGCGCCGCCGGTTCAAACGCGTTCAGCGTGCCATCGAGGTTGAGCGCTAACGTGCGCCGCGTCCCTTGCCCGCCCAGCGAGGCGGGCTCGTCGGCGAACACGCCGCCGGCGTTGAGGATCGCCAGCGCGACCGGACCCTGTTCGCGCTCGATCGCCGCGTGGAGTGCGACCATCGCGTCGCGTTCGGTCACGTCGCAGGGTCGCGAAACCATGGCGCCGGGCAACCCGGCCGCCGCGGCGACGACCGCCGCCAAGCGCTCCTCGTCGCGCGCGGTGGCCACGACGCGGAATCCGCGGCCGGCGAGTTCGAGGGCGACCGCGCGGCCGATGCCCGAACTGGCGCCCGTGACCCATGCGAAGCCGTCGGCGGGCGTCGCCCGATAGGTCACGCCGGCCGCCTCAATCGTCGCCGAACGAGCCGGAGGACGCGCTCTGGTGACAGCCGCTGCATTGGGACGCCGACTTGATGCCGTGATTGGCGAGAGAGGCCGGGGTCACGCGCCATGAATGGATGCGTTTCCACCACGGCGTGTCGGTGATGCGCAGCGGGGTGTCGGCGGCGGCGATGCCGTACATGAACCTGCCGCCGCCGTTGGGGCTGTCGGCCGCGTTGGCGACCAGCAGTCCTTCGATCATCTTGGCCGTCTTGGGATCGAGAGCCGCGCTCTCCCCGAAATGATTGTCGAGGTTTCCCATCAAGCTCCGCCACGAGCGCGCGGGCAGCATCTGGGGGAAATACATCTCGTGGCAGGCGGTGCATTCGGTCTTGAACGCCTCAATGTCGGTCTTGTAGCTCTGCGCGGGAACCGCATCGGCTTGCGGCGCCGACGGGGCCGTCGCTTGAGGTGCGGCCGCCGGCGGCGTGGCCGGCGTCGCGGAGGGTGGAGCGGGTTGTGCGGCCGGCGGCGTCGCTTGCGCGGGGGCGGCCGAGGGCGCGGCGGGCGTCGACGGGATCGCGGCGGGCGGAGGCGCGGCCGCCGGCGGCGCCGTCTGCGCGTGCAACGCAATGACGGCCGCAACGGTCGCCGCCGCCGCCAGCCCTATCGTCGTCAATCGTCCCATCGCGTCCTCCCGCGCATCGTGTCGGCGCTCTACGCGCTCATTGCGACATCATGTAGGTGATGTAGTCGCCGATCTCCTTGGCGGTGCAGGCGCGGCCGACCACCGTGGTGCAATTGCGCTGCGCCCATTTCTCGACCTTGCCGAGCCGCGTGAAACGATTGGGCGACAGGGAGACCGCCATCGGCTTCAACTGCCGGCCGGTCGGCAGGTGGCCGACGTTGTGCGGGTCCGTCGTATGGCAGGACGTGCAAGAGGTCAGCTTGGCGTTGTGCGTGTGCTTCGCGAGGAAAAACGCCTTGCCGCGATCGGCCGAGAACGTGCCGTCGCCGCCCGCCGCCTTGTCGAGCGCGGCGTAGTGGTCGAGCACCGGCTGCTGGGGGACCGCGGCGAGCGCGGCCGCGCCCAGCGCGCCCATGGCCAGCGCGGCGACCGCGATGCGGACGTTTTCGTATCCATTGGTCATTGGAAAGCTCCCTCCGGGATGTCGATGGCGAACGGCGAGAAAATCCCGTCGACCGCGTCCTTGTGGCAGGCGTTGCAGCTCGTGCGGCCGCCGACCGCCTTCGCGTCGAACACGCTTTTCGGCAGGCCGTCGTGACGGAAGCGCCAGAACCGCGAGCTGGTCGGCCGGAGCGGATCGGACGGGTCGGTGCGCGACAGCGCGTGGGCCGCCAACGTGTCGAAATGATCGGCCGAATTGGCGTCGAGATAGGCCTTGAGATGCGCGACGTGCGAGGGGTCGACGCTGGCGTCCTCGCCGAAATGATGGCCGAGGCCGGACAGGATCGCGTCCCACGTCTTGGTCGAGGCGATGGAGGGCGGCATCGCGAAATGGCAAGCGCCGCATTCGTCCACGTAAATCTTGTCGGTTGCGGGAGGCGGCACGCCATAGGCCGGCAACGCGCTCAGCGCCGCCGTCGCCCAGGACGCGCCGCCGAGCAAGACCGCGAACAGGACGGCCGCCAACGCGGGCCGCGCCTTCGCCGGCCGCGCCGGGCGCGCATTGGGCGCCGACGTCTTGCGCCCGGTGACCATCGCCCGCACCAGCGGCTCGCGATGGCGCAGGACTTCAAGCGCGACGCCGGCGAGGTGGAAGCCGACGAGGAACATCGCGCCATAGGCGAACAGCGAATGCGCGCCGCGCGCCAATGCGGCGGTGTCGAACGTCACCAGCGCCTTGAACGGCCCCGCCTTCAGGAATCCGCCCATCGCGACGTAGCCCGTGGCGACGGTGGCCACGAGCGCGGCGAGCAGCGCATAGATCATCGTCGCGCCGAGCGGATTGTGGCCGACGTAACGGCGCTCCCTGCCCGCCAACGTTTCGCGCAGGCGGTCGACGATCTGGGCCGGCGTGAACCAAAAGCTCGAGAACCGCGCGTAGGACGATCCCGTGAATCCCCAGATCGCGCGGAACGCCACGAAGACGAGCACGAACGTCCCCGACAGCACGTGGACGAGGAAGAACCGCGTCGGGTCGGTCAGTGCGGTCGCCGAGGCGACGAGGAAGCTCGCCACCGTCAGCCAATGGAATCCGCGGACGCCGAGATCCCAGACGCGCGTTTCGCCCGCCGCGACGGGCGGCGGCGAAGTCTGCGGTTGCGCTGGAACTGGCTGGGCCGTCATCTCGATTCCGATCTCGGAGAGCGGACGAGATTACGGCGCCGGATTTGCGGCAAGTTACATTTTGGACAGGCGCGACGGTTGATCCCGCCGGCCGCCGGGCGCATATCGCCCGGAAATCTCCGGGAACCGCCATGAAGATCGCCCAGGACGTCGTCGAAGCCATCGGCCGCACGCCGCTGATCAAGCTGCGCGCGGCTTCGGAAGCCACGGGCTGCACGATCCTGGGCAAGGCCGAGTTCATGAACCCGGGAGGGTCGGTGAAGGACCGCGCGGCGCTCGGCATGGTGCGCGACGCCGAACGGCGCGGCGTCCTGCGGCCCGGCGGAACGATCGTCGAGGGCACCGCCGGCAACACCGGAATCGGTCTGGCGATGGTCGCCAACGCGCTGGGCTATCGGACGCTGATCGTCATCCCGCGCACGCAGAGCGACGAGAAAAAGCAGGCGTTGCGGCTCGCCGGCGCCGAACTGCTCGAAGTCGACGCGGTGCCCTATTCCAACCCCGGCAATTACGTGAAGCTGTCGGGCCGGATCGCCGCGCGCCTCGCCGCGCGACTGCCGCAGGGCGCGGTGTGGGCGAACCAATTCGACAACGTCGCCAATCGCGACGCGCACGAGGCGACCACGGGTCCCGAGATCCTCGAACAGACGGGGGGCCGGATCGACGGCTTCGTCTGCGCGGTCGGGTCGGGTGGCACGCTCGCCGGCGTCGGGCGGGCCTTGAAGGCGGCCGATCCGCGCATCCGCATCGGCCTCGCAGACCCGCCGGGCGCGGCGCTGTTCAGCCATTACACCGCGGGCGTCCTGAAGGCGGAGGGCTCGTCGATCACCGAAGGCATCGGCCAGGGTCGCATCACCGCCAATCTCGAAGGCGCGCCGGTCGACGACGCTTGGCGGATCGAAGACCGCGAGGCGGTCGAGACGGTGTTCGCGTTGGCGCAGGACGAGGGGTTGCTGCTCGGCGGCTCTTCGGGCGTCAACGTGGCGGGCGCGATCCGCATGGCGCGCAAGCTCGGGCCCGGCCACACGGTCGTGACCGTGCTGTGCGATTCCGGCGCGCGCTACGCCTCGAAGCTGTTCGATCCCGCGTTCCTCGCCTCGAAGGGCCTGCCCGCGCCGCCGTGGCTTTCGCGCCCGTCCCTGCTCGCCAAAGGCGACGTCGCGTGACCGCCCTCCTCTTCCGCGACGACGCCTATCTGCGCGAGGCCGAGGCGACCGTGCTCGCGGTCGGCCCCGAGGGCGTCACGCTCGACCGCACGATCTTCTACGTGCAAGGCGGCGGCCAGCCGGGCGACCGGGGACGCATGTCGTTCGACGGCGGCGAGACCGCGATCGCCACGGCGGTCTACGCGGCGGACAGGGCGACGGCGTTGCACAAGCCGGCGGACGGCGCGGCCTTGCCGCCGGTCGGCGCGCGCGTGCGCGTCGAACTCGATTGGCCGACGCGATACGCCCGGATGCGCGTCCACACGGCGCTGCACCTGCTCACCGTCGCGCTGCCGTTCCCCGTCACCGGCGGGGCGATCGGCGACGGCGACGGCCGGCTCGACTTCGACATGCCCGAGGGCGGATTCGACCGCGAGGCGGTGAACGCGCGGCTCGCCCAAATGGTCGGCGCCGACGCGGCGGTGCGCGAACGCTGGATCAGCGACGAGGAACTCGCCGCCAATCCCGGTCTCGTGAAGACGATGTCGGTGAAGCCGCCGACCGGCACGGGCCGCGTCAGGCTGGTGGAGATCGTGGGCCTCGACCTGCAACCGTGCGGCGGCACGCATGTCCGGTCGACGCGCGAGATCGGCGCCGTGCGCGTGGTCGACGTGGAAAAAAAGGGCCGCCAGAACCGGCGCGTCAGGATCGCGCTCGATTGAGCGCGATCAACCGCGCAACAAGTGCGGCCCGACCCCCGCCACGATCGCCATGAAGCCGATCAGGTTCGGCAAGAGGGCGGTGGCGCATTCGCGGAGCGCGCGCATCGGCGGATTCCCGGGGACGGCGGAAGCGCCGCATCCGTCACTTTACCCGCCGAAGCCGAACGAACGGTTACCGCGCCGTGGCGAATGCGCTTCGTTTCACGCGAATACGACGATCAGCGCCAGCGCGACGACATGGCCGCCGACGAACAATGCCGCCGGCCTGGCCAAGCGCTTGGCCAAGCTTTTGGCCGACGGATCGGCGACGCGTTTCGCCAGCTTGCCGACATGTCCGGTCATGGCGTCCTCCAGGCGACCCATGTCGCGCGAAGGCGTGCGGCGCGCCGTGCGGCCGCGCACCGAGGTCAAGCCCTTGCCAACTCGCGCGCGGCGCCGCTTCTTGCGCGGCTCGCGGAGAGAGGAACCATGGCCGACAGCGCATTCGTCACGACGCAATGGGTCGCCGACCGGCTGGACTCGCCCGACATGTTCGTGGTCGACGGCTCGTGGCATCTGCCCACGACCGGCCGCGACGGGGCGACCGAACATCTCTCCTCGCACGTTCCCGGCGCCGTCTTCTTCGACATCGACGCGGTGGCCGACCAATCGACGGGCCTGCCGCACATGCTGCCCTCGGCCGAGCTCTTCACCGCCACGATGGCGGGGCTCGGCCTGCGCCGGGGACAGACCGTGGTCGTCTACGACGGGATCGGCCTGTTCTCGGCGCCGCGCGTGCGGTTCACGTTTCGCGCCTTCGGCGTCGAGGACGTGCGGGTGATGGCCGGCGGATTCCCGCGCTGGCTCGCCGAGGGTCGGCCCACGGAATCGGGCGCGTCCAAGCGCTCGCGCGGCGATTTCACCGCGCGGTTCGACGGCGCGACGCTGGCGTCGCTGGCCGACGTGCGCGCGGCGATCGCGTCGGGCGTGGCGCAGGTCGCCGACGCGCGGCCGGCCAACCGTTTCACCGGCGAGGCGCCCGAGCCTCGGCCCGGCGTGCGCCGCGGCCACATGCCGGGCGCGG
>JAGWKJ010000348.1 GCA_028865375.1 Hyphomicrobiales bacterium
CGCCTGCGCCCGCACCGGCGCCTGCGCCCGCCGCGACGGCGCCGGCCGCGCCCGCGCTTCCCGACGTCGCCGGGCTGACCAAGCAGGCGACCGACACGCTGGACGGCCTGAAGACGACGCTCGGCGGCATCACCGACGCTGCCACGGCGACCGCGGCACTGCCCAAGCTCAACGACGCCAACGGAGCGCTCGACAAGCTCGACGCGGCCGCCGCTTCGCTGCCGGCGCCGGTGAAGACCCAGCTCGGCGCGCTCGTGGGACCGCTCAAGGACGAGATCGCCAAGGTGACGGCGCTGCCCGGAGTCGGCGACGCGATCAAGTCGGCGACCGACCCGATGCTGGCCAAGCTCGACGCCCTGACGAAGTGACGGCGAACCGCCCGGCCGGGGAACGTCCCCGGCCGGCCGGGTTCAACCGTCTGCGTCTTCGAGCGCGCTGCCGAGCAGCGAAGCGAGGTCGATCAGGTCGCGCGCGACGAAATCGACATCGATCGACGGTGCCCGTTCCCCGCCTCCCGGCCCGCCTTCGTCGGGCCGAGCCACGTGCGCCGTCATCAGCCCGCAGGCCTTCGCGGCGGCGAGGTCGCCCGAATGCGCGGCCACCATGACGCAGCGATCCGGCGGCAGGCCGAAGGCCGCCGCGGCGTCCAGATAGACGCGCGGCTTGGGCTTGTAGTCGCGCGAGAACTCGGCGCCGAGCACCGCGTCCCACAGGAAGCCGTTGTGGCGCGCGAGATCCGCCATGATCGCGACGTTGCCGTTCGACACCGGCGCAACGCGGAAGCGCGTGCGAAGCCGCGCCAAGCCCATGGTCACGTCCGGCCAAGCGTCGAGTGCGTGCCACAGCGCCACCAGTTCGCCCATCGTTTCCGCGTCGAGGCCGCCGAGGCCGAAGCGCGGCAGGATGCGGGCGAGGTTCTCGGCGTGCAGGACGTCGAGCCGCACGAATCCGCGGCCGCCCGCGCGCACCGCTTCCATCGCGGGCTGGTATTCGTCCCGCCAGGCGTCGGCGAAGGCGCCGAAATCGAGGCCGGGCCGCGAACCCAGCACGTCTTCCGCGCCCGCGGCGATCGACCCGCGCCAGTCGACCAAGGTCCCGAAGACGTCGAAGAACAGGGCGCGGGGCGCGCCGGCCATCGTCAGCCCAGCGCGACGTTGACGGCGCTCTCCGGCAGGTCCTTGCCGAAGCAGCGCTGGTAGAACTCCGCCACCGACTTGCGTTCGAGCTCGTCGCACTTGTTGAGGAAGGTGAGCCGGAACGCGAAGCCGACGTCCTTGAAGATCGCCGCGTTCTCCGCCCAAGTGATGACGGTCCGCGGGCTCATCACGGTGGAGAGCTCGCCGTTCATGAAGGCGTTGCGCGTGAGGTCGGCGACCCGCACCATGCGGCTGACGACGTCGCGGCCTTCCTTGTCGCGCGCGTAATGGGGCGCCTTGGCGCGCACGATGTCGACTTCCTTGTCGTGCGGCAGGTAGTTCAGCGTGGCCACGATCGACCAGCGGTCCATCTGGCCCTGGTTGATCTGCTGCGTGCCGTGATACAGGCCCGACGTGTCGCCGAGCCCGATCGTGTTGGCGGTGGAGAACAGCCGGAACGCCGGGTGCGGGCGGATGACGCGGTTCTGGTCGAGCAGCGTCAGCCGGCCCGATTGCTCGAGCACGCGCTGGATGACGAACATCACGTCGGGCCGGCCGGCGTCGTATTCGTCGAAGCACAGCGCGACGTTGTTCTGGATCGCCCACGGCAGGATGCCGTCGCGGAACTCGGTCACCTGCTTGCCGTCGCGCAGGACGATGGCGTCCTTGCCGACGAGGTCGATGCGCGAGACGTGGCTGTCGAGGTTCACGCGCACGCAGGGCCAGTTGAGCCGGGCCGCGACCTGCTCGACGTGGCTGGACTTGCCGGTGCCGTGGTAGCCCGCGATCATCACGCGGCGGTTGAAGGCGAAACCGGCCAGGATCGCCAGCGTCGTGTCGCGGTCGAAGAGATAGTCCGGATCGAAGTCCGGCACGTGCTCGTCGGCGCGCGAATACGCGGGCGCCTCCATGTCGCTGTCGATCGCGAAGGTCTGGCGCACCGAGACCTTGATGTCGGGCGCCCCCGGCTTTTCCTTCGACGCGTCGTTGACGGCCGCTTGCATGTCGCCTCCGGCGCCCCGGGGGCGCGATTGCCAAGGGACGCCGGCGGGGAGGGGCCGGCGGGGGCGACGCGGGACTAGCCCGCGAAGCCGGAACGCAGATGATTATAGGCTTGGATGATCTCGCGCAATTTCTCCTCGCGCGAACGGTCGCCGCCGTTGGCGTCGGGGTGCAGCATCTTCACCCATTCCTTGTAGCGCGCCTTGATCGAGGCCGGGTCCGCGTCGGCCGGCAGGCCCATCGTCGCCAGCGCCCGCAGCGCCACGACGCCGCGGCGCGGGCCGGAATCGCGCGGCGCCGCCCGGCGCGAGCG
>JAGWKJ010000349.1 GCA_028865375.1 Hyphomicrobiales bacterium
CCACGATCGCGACCGACAAGGCGGACGGCGCGAGCGGCGACGTCGTCCTGACGCCCGATCCGCTGGCGCCGGGCCGCCACGTGCTTCGCCTGTCGGAAGTCGTGCCGGCGACCGGCGCCAAGCTGGTTTCGGTCCGCACGGCCGTCGTCGACGTCGTCAAGGGCGGCGTAGCCGCGGTGGCGATGCTCGACCAAGGCCAGGCGATGCCGCCGGCGCCGACCGTCCAAGTCGCCACGGCGACTGCGACCGCGAGCGTTCCCGTGGCGGCCAAGCCCCAGGCGGCGCCCGCACCCGTGCCCGCACCGGCTGCGGCGCCATCGCCCTTCGTGCGCCTCGGCGCGGTGACGATCGGCGCCGACGGCCAGCTCGACGTCGCCGGCGCCGCGCCGCCCGACGCCCATCTGAAGCTGTCGCTCAACGATACGTTCCTCGCCGACGCGACCGCGGACGCCGGCGGCGGGTTCTCGCTGTCGATCAAGACCGGCGTGGTGCCGGGCAAATATCTGTTGCGCGTGGAAGAGGTCGATCCGGCGACCGGAGCGGTGCTGGCCCAGGCGCAAAGCGCGTTCGAATATGTGGGCGAGGCGCCGAAGGTCGCCGCCGCGCCGGCGCCGGCGGCGCCCGCGCCGCGGCCCGCCGCGTCAAAGACAGCGGAGGCCGCGCCCTCGACTCCCGCTCCTGCAAAGGCCGCCGAGGCGGCGCCTGCGCCCGCCCATGTCGTCGTGCCGGCGATCGGCGCGCGAACGGTCGTGGCCGGCGACAATCTGTGGAACATCGCCAAGTCGACCTATGGCGACGGCTTGGCCTACCGGAAGATCTACGCCGCCAACCGCGACAAGATCCGCAAGCCGCGGCTGATCTTCCCCGGCCAAGTGTTCGTGATGCCGGAGAAACCGGCGCAGTGACGGGCCGCGGGTTCGAAATCCGGCGGCGCGGCCCTATATAGGGCCGGGCCGTCGCGCCCGATTCCGGGGAACCCGCATCCATGACCGATTCCGTCGTCGCCGGCGCGCGCGCGACCGCGCCCGCCAAGAAGGAACGCCCCCAGGCGACGCTTTCCACCACGGTGCGCGACTTGTGGCCCTACATCTGGCCGGCCGACCGCGCCGACCTGAAGCTGCGCATCGCCGGCGCACTGGGCATGTTGCTGGCGGGCAAGCTGGTGACCATGTGGGTGCCGTTCGCCTTCAAGTGGGCGACCGACGCGCTCGCCCACGAGGGGCCGGGCGCCGGCCTGCTCGGCGGGGCGATGGCGATGACCTTCGTCTACGCGGTCCTGCGCGCGCTGATGGCGACGTTCACGCAGGCGCGCGACGCGCTGTTCGCCGCCGTCTCGATGAACGCGGTACGGCGGCTGGCCGACGACGTGTTCGTCCACCTGCACGCGCTGTCGCTGCGTTTTCACCTCGACCGCAAGACCGGCGGGCTCACTCGCGTCCTCGAGCGCGGCCGCAACGCGATCGAGCAGATCGTGCGCATGACGATGCTCACCGCCGTGCCCACCGCGGTCGAGTTCGCGATGATCGTGGCCGTGCTGCTGTGGGAGTTCGACTGGCGCTACGTGCTGGCGGTCAGCGCGATGATCGCCGCCTACCTCTGGTTCACGACCGTCGCCACCAATTGGCGCATCGGCATCCGCCGCACCATGAACGAGAGCGACTCGGACGCCAACGTGAAGGCGATCGACAGCCTG
This sequence comes from Hyphomicrobiales bacterium, assembly GCA_028865375.1. Classification (GTDB taxonomy): domain Bacteria; phylum Pseudomonadota; class Alphaproteobacteria; order Rhizobiales; family Beijerinckiaceae; genus JAGWKJ01. The sequence continues at coordinate 1,694 of JAGWKJ010000349.1, forward strand.
CTGAACTTCGAGACCGTGAAATACTTCGGCGCGGAGGCGCGCGAGGCCGAGCGCTACGACGCCTCGATGGCGCGCTACGAGCGCGCCAGCGTGCGCGCCTATTCCTCGCTGGCGGTGCTGAACGCCGGCCAGGCGCTGATCTTCACCGCCGGGCTCGGCGCCGTGATGGCGATGAGCGTGCAGGGCGTCCGCGCCGGCCGCAACACCGTCGGCGACTTCGTGCTCGTCAATGCGATGTTGATCCAGCTCTACCAGCCGCTGAACTTCATGGGCATGGTCTACCGCGAGGTGCGGCAGGCGATCGTCGACATCGAAGCGATGTTCGCCATCCTCGACGAGGCGCCCGACGTGGTCGACCGCCCGGGCGCGCCGGACCTCGACGCGCGCGCCGGCGCGGTGCGCTTCGAGGACGTGCATTTCCACTACGATCCGGCGCGCCCGATCCTGCGCGGCGTTTCGTTCGAGGCCAAGGCCGGGCAAACGCTGGCCATCGTCGGGCCCTCGGGCGCCGGCAAGTCCACGATCTCGCGCCTGCTGTTCCGCTTCTACGAGCCGGCGTCGGGCCGCATCAGCGTGGACGGGCAGGACATCGCGCTCGTCACCCAGCGCTCGCTGCGCGCGGCGATCGGCATGGTGCCGCAGGACACCGTGCTGTTCAACGACTCGCTCGGCTACACCGTGCGTTACGGCCGCTGGGCCGCCTCGCAGGAGGAAGTGGAGGCCGCCGCCGCGCGGGCG
>JAGWKJ010000045.1 GCA_028865375.1 Hyphomicrobiales bacterium
GCGCCGACGCGCGAATTGCGCTTCGGCCGGCTCGCGCTCGATCTCGGCGGCGGCGGCGCCACCGTCGACGGCGCGGCGCTGGCGCTCACCTTGCGCGAGCGCTCGGCGCTCGAAGCGCTGCTGCGGCGCGCCGGCGCCACCGTGCCCAAGGAGGCGCTGCTCGAGCGCGTCTACGGGGCCGACGAGGAAGGCAGCCATGGCGCGCTCGAAGTGGTCGTCCACCGCCTGCGAAAGAAACTCGCCGGCTCGGGCGCCACCATCGCCACCCTGCGGGGGCTGGGCTACCTGCTGCGCGGCGACGACGGATGAGCGCGCGGCCCCGCCGCGCGGGATCGCTGCGCGTCAATCTCGTCGCCTCGCTGCTGGCGCCGCTGGCGCTGCTGCTGGCGGTCGGCGGATGGCTCTCGTTCGTCGAGGCGCGGCGCCAAGCCGGCCTGCTCTACGACGACCAGCTCGCCGCCGACGCCCGCATGATCGGCGAACAGCTGGAATGGCGCGACGGCGACATGCGCACCGCCACGCCGCCGTCGTCCTTCGCGCTGTTCCCCGCCGATCCGCGCGATACCGTCGCCTTCGCGGTGCGCGGGCCAAGCGGCCGGCTGATCGCGGGGCTCGGCCCGCTGCCACCGCCGCGGGTCGCGCCCGGAGAATTCGCGGTGAGCGCCTATGACGCGACGTTCCGCGGCCTGCCGATGCGCGCGGTCGCGCTCACGCAGCCGGTGCTGACGCCCGACGGCGTGAAAAAGGCGACCGTGCTGGTCGGCGAGACGCTGATCGCGCGCGACGCGCTGGCGCGTTCGCTCTGGCTGCGCGCGTTCCTCTCCGAGGCCGCCTTGGTCGCGATCGCGGCGCTCGCGGCCTGGATCGGCGTCACGCGCCAGCTGCGGCCGATCCTGCGCTTGCGCGACGCGGTGCGCGCGCGCCGCGCCGCGGACCTGTCGGCGTTCGACGCCGGCGCGGTGCAATCGGAGCTGCGTCCGCTGGTAGAGGCGCTGAACGGCCACATGGGCAGGCTCGGCGAGGTGCTGGCGCGCCAGCGCCGCTTCCTCGACGGCGCCGCCCACCGGCTGCGCACGCCGCTGGCGGTGATGAAGACACAGGTCGGCTACGCGCTGCGCGGCGCCGAACCCGCAGAGCGCGACGACGTGCTGGCCAAGCTCGACGGCGGCCTGAGCGCGCTGGCGCGGCTGGCCAACCAATTGCTCGCGCTCGCCCGCGTCGAGCAGGATCGGATCGCGCCGCGCGCGCGCACGCTCGACGCCGCGGCGGTCGCGCGGACCGCGGTCGCCGATTCGGCGCCGCGCGCGCTCGATCGTGGGCTGTCGCTCGCCTTCGAGACGGACGGCGATTGCCGCGTGACTGCGCGCGAGGCGTTGCTGCGCGAGGCGCTCGACAACCTGATCGACAATGCGATCGCCCACGCCGGCGCCGGCGCCTCGGTCGAAGTGTCGGCGCGGCGCGAGGGGGCGATCGTCACGCTGGCAGTGGCCGACGACGGGCATGGCGCGCCCGGCGAGGATCCCGAGAGGCTGATGGCGCGTTTCGTGCGCGGGCGCGACGCGGCGCCGGGCGGCAGCGGGCTCGGCCTCGCCATCGTGGCCGAGATCGCCTCGATGTCGGGCGGCGCGGCGCGGGTGGTCCCGGCCGCCGCCGGCCACGGATTTCGGGTCGAGATCCGGATGCCCGCCTCGGCCGGTCCCGCCTAGGCCGCCAGCCTCTGCACGTCGGCGCCGCAGGCGCACAGCTTGGCCTCGAGCCGCTCGAAACCGCGGTCGAGATGATAGACCCGGTTGACCGTCGTCTCGCCGCGCGCGGCCAGCGCGGCGATCACCAGCGAGACCGAGGCGCGCAAGTCGGTGGCCATCACCGGCGCACCGTCGAGCTTGTCGACGCCCTCCACGACCGCGGTGTCGCCGTCGAGCCGGATGCGCGCGCCCAACCGCGCAAGCTCCTGCACGTGCATGAACCGGTTCTCGAAGATCGTCTCCGTGATGCGCGAGCGGCCCTTGGCGCGCGTCATCAGCGCCATGAATTGCGCCTGCAAATCCGTGGCGAAGCCGGGGAACGGCGCCGTCGTCACGTCGACCGGCGCGATTTCGCCGCCGTCGCGGCGCACGCGCAGGCCGAGCTCCTCGACGGTCACGGTCGCGCCGGCGGCCCGCAGCGCGTCGAGCGCGGCGCCGAGCGCCTCCGGCTTGGCGCCCTCCAGCAGCACGTCGCCGCCGGTCATCGCCGCGGCGGCGGCGTAGGTTCCGGCCTCGATCCGGTCCGGCAGTACGACGTGGCTCGCCCCGCCCAATCGGGCGACGCCTTGGATTTCCACGACGTCCGTGCCGGCGCCGGAGATGCGCGCGCCCATCTTGACGAGGCATTCGGCGAGGTCGGCGATCTCGGGCTCGCGCGCCGCGTTGCGGATCACGGTGGTTCCATGGGCCAGCGAGGCGGCCATCAACGCGACATGCGTGCCGCCCACGGTCACCTTCGGAAACTCGATTTCCGCGCCGCGCAGTCCCTGGGGCGCCTTGGCCACGACGTAGCCGCCGTCGATCGAGATCGAGGCGCCGAGGCGTTCGAGCGCCATCAGCAGCAGGTCGACCGGCCGCGTGCCGATGGCGCAGCCGCCGGGCAGCGACACGCGCGCCTCGCCCATGCGGGCGAGCAGCGGCGCGATCACCCAGAAGCTCGCGCGCATCTTCGAGACGAGTTCGTAGGGCGCCGTGGTGTCGATCACGTGGGCGGCGTCGAGACGCACGGTCTGGCCTGCATCGACCGATTCGCCCGGCCGCTTGCCGGCGATCGTGTATTCGACGCCGTGGTTGCCCAGGATCCGGACGAGCTGGTTGACGTCGGCCAGACGAGGCAAATTGCGCAGCGTCAGCGTGTCGGTGGTCAGCAGGCTCGCGATCAGCAGCGGCAGCGCGGCGTTCTTGGCGCCGGAGATGGGGATCGTGCCGACGAGCCGGTTTCCGCCGCGGATGACGATGCGATCCATCAATGCTCTCCTGGCCGCCCGGACCCCTGCCCGGGCGCGGTGGTCGTTTCGGCGTCGGCGGCCGGCCGACCGGCTTCCGCGCCGCGCACGCGCGCCTGCCTCTTGCGGCGGCGCAGGTTCTCGCGCAGCGCCCGGGCGCGGCGCGCCTCCCGGGCGGCTTCAGCTTCCGGACCCGCCATGCGACGCCCCTTCCGGCGCGAGGGCGCCGGATTCGCGCCCGTCCTTAGGCTCGGGCGCCGGCGGGGGCAAGGCGGCCGGTCGCGGGCCGATTGCGCGGCGCGCGCCCGCGTGCGAAGCGCGGGGGCGAGGGCGGGAGGCGACGGAAGCGGGACATGGCGCGCGCCCCCAACAGCATCGACTTCTGGCGCGGCCTCGCGCTCGTCACGATCGCGATCGACCACATCCCCGGGAATTTCTACGAAGGCTGGACGCTGCGGAACTTCGCGCTGTCGGACGCCTCGCAGATCTTCGTGTTCCTCGCCGGCTGGGCGGTGCGGCTCGTACTGTCGGGCCGCAAGGCGCAGGCGGATCCTACGGCGGCGCGAATGCGCCTCGTTCGACGCGCTTGGACGCTCTATGTCGCGCAGGCGCTGATTTCGGCGATCGCGCTGGGCATCCTCGAGGCGGCCGCCTGGTGGTTCGACGCCGCCTTCATCCACGATTGGCTGAACGCCGCCGACTTCTTCGGCGATCCGGCCGGCACGACGCTCGGCTTCCTGTCGCTGGGCACGCAGCTCAGCTATTTCAACATCCTTCCGCTCTACGTGGCGCTGATGCTGTGGGCGCCGGCGATGGCTTGGCTCGACGCGCGCGGTCCTTGGCTGGCGCTCGGCGTCTCGGCGGCGATCTACGCGGTCGCGCTGGCGTTCCGGCTGAATTTCCCGAACTGGCCGGGCGAAGGCGGCTGGTTCCTCGATCCGTTCGCTTGGCAGTTCATCTTCACGCTCGGTTTCGCCTTGGCAGGGGAGGCCGGGCTCGGAGGCTGGGCGCGGCGCCATTCGCGTGCCCTGACCGCGCTGGCCGTACCAATCCTCGTCGCCGGCTTGCTGATGGTGCGTTTCAAGTGGAGCCCCCGGTTGGCCGACCTGCCCGAGCCGCGGCTGTTCTTCATCTTCAGCAAGACCTACCTGTCGCCGGCCCTGATCCTGAGCATGCTGGCGCTGGCGGCGACGACGCGCTGGGTCTTCCCGCTGGTGGCGCGATGGGCGGGGCCGGTGGCCCGATGGGCGTCGCTGCTCGGCCGCAATTCGCTCAACGTGTTCTGCGTCGGCTCCGTGGCGAGCCTACTGGCGCAGATCGCCCGCTATTGGACCGGCGGCGGATTGGCCGTAGACACTTTTCTCGTCGGGGCGTCGGTCGCCTTGGCCCTGTTCACCGCTTGGCACACCGAATGGCGCGCATCCCGTTCACCGTCCTGATCCTCGCCGCGGCGCTCGGCCTCGCGCGCGCCGCCGAGACGCCCGCTCCGCCGCCGGCCGGCGCGCCGCCGACGGTCGGGACCAAGCTCAGCGCCGCCTGCGACGTGCCGGCCAACGATATCGCCAATTCCGGATCGCTGCGTAATCTCGGCGCCAAGCTGGCGCGCGGCGAACCGATCACGATCCTGGCGATCGGCTCGTCCTCGACGTCGGGCATCGGGGCGTCGTCGCGCAGCCGCAACTATCCTTCCGACCTGCGCGGCATCCTCGGCAAGGCGCTGGCGAAGGCCAAGGTGACCGTGATCAATCGCGGCATCGCGGGCGAAGTGGCCTCCGAGACCGCCGACCGCATGCGCACCGAGGTCGCGCTCGATCGGCCCGACCTCGTGCTGTGGCAGCTCGGCACCAACGACGCGGTCGCCCATGTCGATCCGTCGGATTTCGAGACCACCGTGGTCGACACCGTGCGCTGGCTGCACGACAACGGGATCGACGTCGCGCTGATCGGCCTGCAATACACGTCCCGCTTTTCGAGGGACGCGAGCTATGTCGCGATCCGCGACGCGCTCTGGAAGGTGGCCGACCGGGAGCATGTGCTCTACGTGCGGCGCTATTCGGCGATGCGCTTCATCGCCAAGACGCGCGCCAAGCTGAAGATGATGGCGCCCGACAATTTTCACCTCAACGACCTCGGATACGAATGCATGGCCGAGCACGTCGCCAAGGCGGTGGTGGGCGCGCTCTTCGTAAAGAGGTTCCGGCCCGTCGCGCGGTAGCGTCGGGGCGAGAGCCGCCGCGCCGACGGGCCGGAGTCCGCGCCTCAGGCGCGGACGAGGTCCGCCATGGGCTTCACGCCGGCGGTTTCGGGGAACACGGTCTTTGCCAGCGTGGCTTCCGACAGGCCGAACTGCGCCGCCAGCAAGCCCTTGGCGACCGCGCGCACGTCGGTCGTGGGGGCGAGGTCGCGATTCTGGTAGAGCGCGTTCGGCTTCAAGCCGGGCCAATCCGCGATCACGCGCCCGCCCTTCACCGCGCCGCCGGCCAAGAATGCCACCGTGCCCGTGCCGTGGTCGGTGCCGGTCGTGCCGTTGATGTGGACGGTGCGGCCGAATTCGGTGACGGCGAGGATCGTCGTGTCGGCCCAGGCCGGCCCGAGCTTTTCCTTGAAGGCCTGCAACGCGCCGTCGAGGCCGCCGAGCAATTGTGCCAGCCGGCCGGTCGCGCCGCCCTCGGCGATGTGGGTGTCCCAGCCGTCGAAGGCGAGCGCGGCGACGCGCGGGCCGGCGTCGGCGGCCAGCAGCTTGGCCGCGCCTTCGGCGCTGCGGCGCATCGCGGCGACGGGGTCGTAACCGGGCTTGGGCTTCCCCATGCCGTCCTTGGCGGCCATCTTGTCGGTCTGGATGCCCTTGGCCAGCGCGCCGCCGAGCGCGGGATCGGAATGGGCATACATGTCAAGCACGCGATGGACGAGGTCGTCGCCGACCGGCGGCAGGTTTTCCGGCGCCCAGCCCAGCGTCGCCGTCGGCCCGCGCATCACCAGCGGCGTCGAGACGCCGACGCCGAGCGCGCCGGCGCGCGCCACTCGTTCGCCCGCCGGCATAGCGCCGACGGCGCGGTTCAGCCAGCCCGAATCGGTCATGTTTGGCGCCGGCTGGCCGCTCTCCAGCACGTCCTGGCCGTCGAAATGCGAGCGGTCGCGGTAGTTCGTCGCCGCGGCATGGACGACCGCCGCTTCGCCGTCCTTGAACATGGCGTGAAAGCTCTTCATCGCCGGGTTCAGCGCGAAGAACGGATCGAGCGGCAGCGCGGGGTGATCGCCGTCGAGCCGCAGCGCGAGCTCGCCGTGCAGGCCGGCGTAGTCGGGGTCGCCGACCGGCGCGACGGCGGACAGGCCGTCGAGCGCGCCGCGCAGGATGATGGTCACGAAGCGCGGGTCGCGTGCGGTGGCGGCGCGCGCAAACTTGGGGATCGACGCCCAGGCGAACAGGGCGCCAGAACCCGCCATCAGGGCGCGACGCGAGGGGGACGGGGTTTCGCAGAGCATCGGGATCACCTCCTCTGGAATTCGGGGGACATCAGCATCAGCGCCACGCCCTGCGGTTGCGAGGCGGCGCGGGCGACGGCGACGCGCGTCGCCTCGCCGACCTTGGGGCCGAGCACGTCGGTCAGCAGCGCGCGCGGATCCTCGTGGTCCTTGCGCGCGAACGCGAAGCGGGCGGCGAGGTCGAGCCGGAGCTTCATCGCCTCCGGGCCGTCCCACGCGGCGCTGACGTCCGAAAATCCGTTCGGGCCGGCGGGCGTCCAGATCGGCATGCCGAGCAGGTTCATCGCGCCCAGCACCGGCTGAGGCTTGTCGGGCCGCTCCTTGGTGGCGCGCAACGCGGCGACGACGAATTCCCACGGGTCGCGCATCTTGGTGGCGGGCGCGCTCCAAGCCTCGGGCGCGGCCAGCAGCGCCTTGGAGACGACCGCGAGATCGCCGTGCGATTCGAGATACGCTTTTGCCAGGCGCTCGACGAGCGCGGGCGGCGGCGCGTCGGCGACGAAATGGCGCGCCAGCTTGAAGGCGACGTGGCGGGCGGTGGCGGGATGGGCCGCGAGATCGCGCAGCACCGCTTCGCCTTGGCCGACGCCCGCCTGCGCATAGACCTTGTGCAGCACCGTCTCGGCGCCAGGCTCGTGGGCGAAACGGTTGAAGGCGAAGGAACCCGGCTCGCCCATCTTGCCGGGCGGGCCGACGATGGTCCAGCCGGTGATGATCTTGGCGTAATTCGTGACGTCGGCCTGCGTATAGCCGGAGCGGACGCCCAGCGTGTGCAGCTCCATCGTCTCGCGCGCGAGGTTCTCGTTGAGGCCGCGATGCTGGCGGAGGCCGGCGGGCGAATCCGGCCCGATCGACACGCGATTGTCGAGGAAGGTCAGCATCGCGGGATGCCGCTCGACCGCCTGCAGCATGTCGACGAAGCGACCCAGCACGAACGGGCGGATCGCCTCGCGCTCGAAGGCGCCGGCGGTCGCGCGGTCGATCAGGTCCTTGTTGGTGGCGACCGCGAAATGGTTCGACCAGAACGCGACCAAGCGCTCGACGAATCCCGGTCCCGCGTCCAGCGCCTTGTGGATGCGGGCGAGCACCTCCGCCAGGAAGATCTCCTGCTGCGGTTGCGGCAGCTTCGGCGCCGCCGGCCTGTCGGGCGGCGCCGGCTTGGCAGCCATCGCGTCGGGTTTGGCCGCCATCGGCGCCGGCGCGGCCGGCTTCTTCAACTTCAGTTCGCGTTCGAGCTTGTTGCGCTCATAGACCTTTTGGATCGCCTCGGCCGAGGTCGGGAGCGCGGGATCGCGGATCGTCGCGACGTCGGGCGTCGCCAGTTCGGCGAGAAGCGCGCCGCGCGGGTCTGCGGCGATGGCGGCGTAGTCGCCGGGCCGTCCGCCCAGACCGAAACGGTTCAGGGCGACGAGCACGGGATCGGGCGCTTGGGTCGACGTCATGGTCCATGCCTCCGATTCGACGCGGCCATTAAAGCGCGGCGATTCTGGCTGGCGGATGAACGGATCGGGGCCAAGCATTACAATTCGGCAAGCACTGCCGGGTTCACGGAAAGTTGATCGCCGCCAAGGGATTGCGGCGCGTCGCCCGGCGCGACACAATTCATGCGCGCCTGCGGGGGCGCTCGGGAGGCCGACATGGCTGGAAAGTTGACGCGCCGCGCCGTCGTGGCAATGGCATTCATCGCGGCTTCGGCGCTGGCCGCCACCGCTTCGGCCGCTTCGCACAAGGTGACGATCCAAGGCTTCGCGTTCTCGCCGGCCTCGATTTCGGTCGCGGCGGGTGACAGCGTCACGTGGACCAACCAAGACGGCGCGCCCCATCTCGTCGACGGGGGAGCGGCATTCCGTTCGGCGGCGCTCGCCAAGGGGCAGAGCTTCACCTTCACCTTCGCGAAGGCCGGCTCGTTCGCCTACCGCTGCGGCATCCATCCCTCGATGTCGGGAACCGTCGTCGTGAAGTGAACGCGGTGGCCGGTCAGGCGGCCTTGATCAAACCGAGCAGCGCCTTCTGCATGACCTCGTTGCCGGCGCAGATCGACCCGGTCTCGACGTAATTCTCCTCGCCGTCGCACCCCGAGACGTAGCCGCCGGCCTCGCGGACGATGAGCGAGCCCGCGGCGATGTCCCAGGCGTTCAGGTCGCGCTCCCAATAGGCGTCGAGCCGGCCCGCAGCCACCGCGCAGAGATCGAGCGCCGCCGAGCCCATGCGCCGCACGTTGGCGACGCGCGCCATCACCTCCGACAATTCGCGCTTGAGCCGCGGATGTCCGGCCGCGCGGGCCAACGGCGCGACGCCGAAGCCGATCAACGCGTCAGGCAGCGCCTTGCGCTGGGCGACGCGCAGGCGCCGGTTTTCGCCGAACGCGCCCTGACCCTTTTCGGCGACGTACATTTCGCCGGTGGCGGGATTGTAGACGACGCCCGCGACCACCTGGCCTTCGCGTTCGAGCGCGACCGAGATCGCGAAGATCGGAATCGCGTGCAGGAAGTTCGTGGTGCCGTCGAGCGGGTCGATCAACCAGCGATGCGTCTTGTCGGCGCCCTCGACCGCGCCGCCCTCTTCCATCAGGAAGCCGTAGCCCGGCCGCGCCTTGGACAGTTCCTCGAACAGCACTTTCTCGGCGCGGCGGTCGGCGGCGGTGACGAAATCGCCCGGTCCCTTCAGGGACACTTGCAGGTTGGCGAGCTCGCCGAGGTCGCGTTGCAGGCCCCGCCCGGCCTTGATGGCGGCGGCGGTCATTACGTTCATCAGTGCGGAGCGGATCATCGGGTCGCTTTCTGGGGGCCGCGCCTTGTGGCGAGGCGGCCGCCGAGCGTCAAGCGCGCCCGGTCGACGATCCATACGGGACGCGGCCGCCATGGCCCGCACCGGCCGTCAAGCGCTTCCGCCGTCGGCGCCTTTCCGGTATTGAGCGTGCCCGCCCCGAGGCAGGCCGAGCCGACATGTCCCAAGCCGCCACCAAGCCGACGCCACGCGCCTTCGCTCCCGAGGTCGTGCTGGCGGTCGGTTGCTTCGTCTCGCTGTTGTTGTTCGGCCCGCGATCCGCCGTGGGCGCGTTCCAATACGACATCGTGACCGATCACAATTGGTCGCGCGACGTGTTCGGCTTCGCCATCGCGCTGCAAAACCTGATGTGGGGCGTCGGCCAGCCGTTCGCGGGCGCGATCGCCGACCGTTACGGCGCGCCGCGCGTGCTGGCCTTGGGCAGCGTCGGCTATGCGCTGGGCCTCGCGTGGATGGCGTGGGCCGGCACGCCGACCGGCTTCGGCTTCGCGGGCGCGCTGGTCGGGCTGGCGCTGTCGGGCGCCTCGTTCAACATCGTGCTGGGCGCGTTCGGAAAGGTGCTGCCGCCCCGGATGCGTTCGTTGGCGCTGGGTCTCGGCACGGCGGCGGGATCGCTGGGCCAATTCGCCTTTTCCCCGCTCGCGGTCGGCTTGATCGGCTCGGTCGGCTGGCGCGGCGCGCTCTACGTCTTCGCGGGCATGATGCTGTTGGCCATTCCGCTCGCGGTCTTCCTGCGCGGCGGCGACGTGGCGGCGCCCGCCGCCCGGCCGGGCGACGACAGGCCGGCGATGCGGGTGCTGGGCGACGCGCTCCGGCACCGCTCGTATTTCCTGCTGGCTTTGGGCTTCTTCACCTGCGGCTTCCAGCTCGCCTTCATCACCGCGCATTTCCAGATCTACCTGACCGACGGCGGGCTGAGCCCCGGCCAGGGCGCGTTCGCCTTCGCGCTGGTGGGCCTGTTCAACATGTTCGGATCGCTGGCGTCGGGCTGGCTCGGCGACGTGATGCCGCGGCGCTACATCCTGAGCTTCATCTACCTCGCGCGGGCGGCGGCCACGGCGGTGTTCCTCGCCGTGCCGATCGGGCCCTATTCGGCCTATGCGTTCGGCGCCGTGTCGGGTCTGCTGTGGCTGTCGACCGTGCCGCCGACGTCGGGCCTCGTCTCGGTGATGTTCGGCGCGCGCAACCTATCGCTGCTCTACGGCTTCACGTTCTTCTCCCACCAGGTCGGCGGGTTCCTCGGCGCGTGGCTCGGCAGCCTGTCGTATTCGTTGTTCGGCGGCTATGGCCCGGTGTGGACGCTGTCGATCGCGCTGGGCGTCGCGTCGGCACTCATCAACCTGCCGATCGTGGAAGCGCCGGTCGAGCCCGTCCCCGTCCCCGCCTGAGGTCGCCATGCCATTCCGCGCCGTCCGCATCGACAAGACAGAGCAAGGTCAAGCCGTCGGCTTCGTGACCATGACGGACGCCGAGCTGATGGACGGCGACACCTTGGTCGACGTCTCGCATTCCGCGGTGAACTACAAGGACGGGCTGGCGCTGTCGGGCAAGTCGCCGATCCCGCGCCGGTTTCCGATGGTGGCGGGAATCGACTTCGCGGGCGCCGTCGCCGAGACGACCCATCCCGGCTTGAAGAAGGGCGACCGGGTCGTGCTGAACGGCCATGGCGCGAGCGAAACCCATTTCGGCGGCTATGCCCGCCGCGCGCGGGTTCCCGGCGCGTGGCTCGTGCCTTTGCCCGCGGCCTTCACGCCGGCGCAGGCGATGGCGATCGGCACCGCCGGCTACACGGCGGCGCTATGCGTGCTGGCGCTGGGCCGCCACGGCGCAAAGCCTTCCGACGGACCGGTCCTCGTCACCGGCGCGGCGGGCGGCGTCGGTTCGGTGGCGGTCGCGCTGTTGAAGAAGGCCGGTTGGCACGTCGTGGCCTCGACCGGCCGGCCTGCCGAAGCCGCCTATCTGAAGGATCTCGGCGCCGACGAGATCCTCGACCGCGCGGAATTGTCGGACCCGGCCAAGCCGCTCGGCAAGGAGATTTACGCGGCCGCCGTCGATTCGGTCGGTTCGCATACGCTGGCGAACGCGCTGAGCCGGTTGAAGCGCGGCGGCGTCGCCGCTTGTTGCGGCATGGCGCAGGGCGGCGACCTGCCCGCCTCGGTGATGCCGTTCATCCTGCGCGGCGTCACGCTGGCGGGCGTGGAGAGCGTGATGCAGCCGATGCCGGCGCGGCGCACCGCCTGGGACCTACTCGCGCGCGACCTCGACGGCGCCAAGCTCGCCGAAATGACGACGACGATTCCCTTCGACAAGGTGTTCGAGGCCGGGGCGGCGATCCTGGCCGGCAAGATCCGCGGCCGCACCGTGGTCGAGATCGGCGGAGGTCTCACTCGGCCGCGCCTTCCAGCGTGCGCCGCATCT